>NZ_JAMYUI010000012.1:0-215302 GCF_040322895.1 Mesorhizobium sp. M0088 | reverse complement strand
CCTGGTCATCCTCAATGCAAAAGCACGCGATGCGCGCAACGAGTTCGTAATTGCAACTTGACACCCCAGATAGTCGCTCTCCCCCGATCGACGGGGGAGAGGAAAGGCGCGAGTTGGCCAGCCTTGGCTCCCTTCCTCTCCCTCCGGAGGGGGGAGAGGTGGCGCTGCGAAGCAGCGACGGAGTGGGGGAAGCCATCAGCCAAACGCGCCGTCGTCGCAGGACAGGCACAAGCCGGCGAGCAGGCAAGGCGGCAATCAGCGGGAGCATTGCGTTGACGAAGATCGAGCTTCGCTCTGTCGAGCCGATAGATGGGTAGCAGTTCGAACCGGATAGATGGGTAACACTTCTCCCTGATCGACGGGACAGGCGCGAGTTCGTCGACCAATCACCTTATCTGCCAGAAAACCCGGCCCAACCTTCTCTCTAATTGCGCATCCTCGCCCAACATCGACAAGAAATTTCGCGGACATATCTTCATCTTGGTGCGTGGGAGGCTGGATCGGCCGGCGCGACCGGGTCCGTGGGCTTGCCCGACGAATTCGCACTGGCCTGGCGGCGCAGATATGCAAATATCCAGGCAACATTGGAGGACAAAGGTCATGGCCGATGCTGGGATGTTGCGTTTCCACGTTCCGGAACCGGAAGTGCGGCCGGGCGGAACGCCTGATTTTTCCAATGTGCCGATCCCCAAGGCCGGCTCGGTGCCGCGCCCCGAAATCGATGTCGATCCGCGCACCATCCGCGATCATGCCTTCTCGATCATCCGCGTGCTGAACCGCACGGGCGAGGCCGTCGGTCCCTGGGCCGGACTGCTTTCCGATGAGGAACTTCTGGCCGGCCTGCGCCACATGATGACGCTGCGGACCTTCGATGCGCGCATGCAGATGGCGCAGCGGCAGGGCAAGACCTCGTTCTACATGCAGCATCTGGGCGAAGAGGCGGTGGCTTGTGCCTTCCGCAAGGCGCTGGCGCCGGGCGACATGAATTTCCCGACCTATCGCCAGGCAGGGCTGCTCATCGCCGACGGCTATCCGATGGTCACGATGATGAACCAGATCTATTCCAACGAGGCGGATCCGCTGAAGGGCCGGCAACTACCGGTCATGTATTCGTCGAAGGAGCACGGCTTCTTCTCGATCTCCGGCAATCTGGCGACGCAGTACATCCAGGCGGTCGGCTGGGCGATGGCCTCGGCGATCTCGAACGATTCGCGCATCGCAGCCGCCTGGATCGGCGACGGCTCGACGGCCGAATCCGATTTCCACTCGGCGCTGGTGTTCGCCTCGACCTACAAGGCGCCGGTCGTGCTCAATGTGGTCAACAACCAGTGGGCGATCTCGACCTTTCAGGGCATTGCGCGCGGCGGCTCGGGCACATTCGCGGCAAGGGGCCTCGGCTTCGGCATCCCGTCGCTGCGCGTCGACGGCAACGACTATCTCGCCGTCCATGCGGTGGCCAAATGGGCGGCGGAGCGGGCGCGCAGCAATCTCGGGCCGACGCTCGTCGAATATGTCACCTACCGTGCCGGGGCGCATTCGAGCTCGGACGACCCGTCCGCTTACCGGCCGAAGACCGAATCCGACGCCTGGCCGCTCGGGGATCCGATCGTGCGGCTGAAAAACCATCTCATTCAGCTTGGCGTCTGGTCGGACGAGCGGCACGCGCAGGCCGAGGCGGAAATCCTCGACACGGTCATCGCGGCGCAGAAGGAAGCCGAAAGCCACGGCACGCTGCATGCCGGCGGCAAGCCGTCGACGCGCGACATGTTCGAGGGCCTCTACGCCGAGATGCCGCCGCATCTCAGACGCCAGCGCCAGCAGGCGGGAGTCTGAGCCATGCCGAGACGGACCATGATCGAGGCCATTCGCGATGCCATGGATGTATCGATGGGGCGCGACGACAAAGTCGTCGTGTTCGGCGAGGATGTCGGCTTCTTCGGCGGCGTCTTCCGCTGCACGCAGGGCCTGCAGGCCAAATACGGCAAGAGCCGCTGCTTCGACGCGCCGATCAACGAATCCGGCATTGTCGGCTCGGCCATCGGCATGGCCGCCTATGGGCTGAAGCCGTGCGTGGAGATTCAGTTTGCCGACTACATGTATCCGGCCTACGACCAGCTGACCCAGGAAGCAGCTAGGCTGCGCTATCGCTCGAACGGCGATTTCACCTGCCCGATCGTGGTGCGCATGCCGACCGGCGGCGGCATTTTTGGCGGCCAGACGCACAGCCAGAGCCCGGAAGCGTTGTTCACACATGTGTCGGGGCTGAAGACCGTGGTGCCGTCCAACCCACACGACGCCAAGGGGCTCTTGATCGCGGCGATCGAAGACCCCGATCCGGTGATCTTCCTTGAGCCGAAGCGGCTCTACAATGGTCCGTTCGACGGCCATCACGACCGGCCGGTGACGCCGTGGTCGAAACATGAGCTCGGCGAGGTCGCCGACGGCCACTACACTGTGCCGCTCGGCAAGGCGGCGATCCGCCGGCCGGGTTCCGCCATCACGGTGCTCGCCTACGGCACCATGGTCTATGTCGCGCAGGCCGCGGCCGAGGAAACCGGCATCGATGCCGAGATCATCGATCTCAGGACGCTGCTGCCGCTTGATCTCGATACGATCGTCGCTTCGGTGAAAAAGACCGGGCGCTGCGTCATCGTGCATGAGGCGACGCTGACGTCCGGCTTCGGCGCCGAACTGTCGGCGCTGGTGCAGGAAAACTGTTTTTATCACCTCGAAGCGCCGGTTGCTCGCGTTGCCGGCTGGGACACGCCCTATCCGCATGCGCAGGAGTGGGATTATTTCCCCGGCCCCGCCCGTGTCGGCCGTGCCTTGCTTGAAACCATGGGGGCCTGAGATGGGCGAACACATCATCAAGCTGCCCGATGTCGGCGAAGGTGTCGCCGAGGCCGAGCTGGTCGAGTGGCACGTCAAGATCGGCGACATGGTACGCGAGGACACGGTGCTCGCCGCCGTGATGACCGACAAGGCGACAGTCGAAATCCCGTCGCCGGTCGACGGCGAGATCCTGTGGCTGGGCGCCGAGATCGGCGACACGGTGGCGATCGGTTCGCCCATCGTGCGGCTGAAGGTGGCGGGCGAGGGGAATGTTGTCGCAGACACGAAATCGCCAGAGGTCACAGCGGCATCTACCCCCACCCCTAACCCCTCCCCACAAGGGGGAGGGGGAGGCGCCACAGCCTCCAAGGGCGGAGCAAAACCCACCTCATCGTCATCAGCAAATTCCAAAGGAATCGAAGGCGGGGAAGCGGCGGCGACCGAATCCCCCTCCCCCTTGTGGGGAGGGGCTAGGGGTGGGGGTACGGCGTCGACATCTCAAGTTGCCACGCCCGCCGGCGCACCGCGTCCCGAGGGCGAAAGACCGCTGGCTTCGCCTGCCGTGCGTCTGCGGGCAAAGGAAGCCGGCATCGATCTCAGGCAGGTTGCGGGATCCGGCCCTGCCGGCCGCATCGGCCATGAGGACATCGAAGCGTTCCTGGCGCGCGGGCCGCAGGTTGCCAGGACATCCGGCCTCGCCCGCAACGATGCGATCCAGGATATCAAGGTGGTGGGCTTGCGGCGCAAGATCGCCGAGAAGATGTCGCTGTCGAAATCGCGCATCCCGCACATCACCTATGTCGAGGAGATCGATGTTACAGCACTCGAGGAATTGCGCGCCGCGCTCAACAAGGAGAAGCGCCCAGGTAGGGGTGGCGTGGAGCGGCCGAAGCTGACGCTGCTACCGTTCCTGATGCGGGCCATGGTCAAGGCGATCGCGGACCAGCCCAACCTCAATTCGCTGTTCGACGACGAGGCCGGCATCATCCACCAGCATGGCGGCATCCATATCGGCATTGCCGCGCAGACGCCGACGGGGCTGGTGGTGCCTGTGGTCAAGCATGCCGAGGCGCACGATATCTGGGAGTGCGGCGCAGAAATCATCAGGCTGGCCGAGGCGGCCAAGTCCGGCACGGCGACACGCGACGAGCTGTCTGGCTCGACCATCACCATCACCTCGCTCGGCGCCATGGGTGGCGTGGCGACGACACCGGTCATCAATCATCCCGAAGTGGCGATCATCGGCGTCAACAAGATGATGGTGCGGCCGGTGTGGGACGGCACCCAGTTCATCCCGCGCAAGATGATGAACCTGTCGTCGAGCTTCGACCATCGGGTGATCGATGGGTGGGATGCGGCGGTGTTCATCCAGCGGATCAAGACGCTGCTGGAAACGCCGGCGCTGATTTTCGTGGATTGAGGGGCGGGACAATCGAGATGCCGGCGGGACAGCGCCCCCCTCTGCCTTGCCAGGCATCTCCCCCTCAAGGGGGGAGATCGGCAGCTTCGCCATCCCCGCCTCTCTTTAAGTTTTGGAGATTGGCGAAAGCCGAGGTGACATCCAATCTCCCCACTAGAGGGGGAGATGTCCGGCAGGACAGAGGGGGGCGCGAAGGATCGCTACAGAGGGCTCTTCTTGAGCGGACGCGACAACGAGCTAGGATGCCAACATGAAAGAAATCTCCTGCAAGCTGCTCGTCATCGGCGCCGGTCCCGGGGGCTATGTCTGCGCCATCCGTGCCGGGCAGCTCGGCGTCGATACGGTGATCGTGGAAGCCGGCAAGCCGGGCGGCACTTGTCTCAATGTCGGCTGCATCCCGTCCAAGGCGCTGATCCATGCGGCGGAGGAGTTCGAGAAGGTGTCGCACATGGAAGGCGGCAAGAGCCCGCTTGGCATCTCGCTCACCGCACCGGCGCTCGACCTGGCGAAGACGATCGCCTGGAAGGACGGCATCGTCAGCCGGCTCAACAGCGGCGTCGCCGGCCTGCTCAAGAAGGCAGGCGTCAAGACCGTGCATGGCTGGGCGAGCTTTCGCGACGGCAAGACCGTCGCGGTCGAGACCGAGACGGGAAGCCAAGTCATCCGCGCCGAGACGATCGTCATTGCCACCGGCTCGGCGCCGGTGGAGCTGCCGTTCCTGCCCTTTGGCGGTCCGGTGATTTCGTCCACCGAGGCGTTGGCGCTGAGCGACGTGCCGAAAAAACTCGCTGTCGTCGGTGGCGGCTATATCGGGCTGGAACTCGGCATGGCCTTCGCCAAGATGGGCGCCAAAGTGACCGTTGTGGAAGCCCTGCCGCGGGTGCTGGCGCAATATGACGCGGAGCTGACCCGGCCAGTGGTCAAGCGGCTCACTGCACTGGGCGTCGAGGTGATGCTGGGCGCCAAGGCCAAGGGGCTGTCGACCAAGGGTGATGCGCTGCTGGTCGAGACGGCGGATGGCAAGAGCGCCAAGGTCGCCGCCGAAAAAATCCTGGTCACGGTCGGCCGCAAGCCGGTGACCGAAGGCTGGGGGCTCGACCAGATCGACCTCGACAGGGCAGGCAAATTCATCCGCATCGACGACCAGTGCCGCACCTCCATGCGCGGCATCTTCGCCATCGGCGACGTCACCGGCGAGCCGATGCTGGCGCACCGGGCGATGGCCCAGGGCGAGATGGTCGCCGAGATCGCCGCCGGTCACAAGCGCAACTGGGACAAGCGCTCGATACCCGCCGTCTGCTTCACCGATCCGGAACTTGTGACGGCAGGCCTGTCGCCGGAAGAGGCCAAGGCGCTCGGCGGCGAGATCAAGATCGGCATGTTCCCGTTCGCTGCCAACGGCCGGGCGATGACCAAGCTCGGCGAGGACGGCTTCGTCCGCGTGGTGGCGCGGGCGGACAACCATCTGGTGCTCGGCATCCAGGCGGTCGGGCAGGGCGTGTCGGAACTGGCGGCGGCTTTTGGCCTGGCGCTGGAGATGGGCGCCAGGCTGGAGGACATTGCCGGCACCATCCATGCCCATCCGACGCAAGGCGAGGGATTCCAGGAAGCGGCGCTCAAGGCGCTGGGGCACGCGCTGCATGTTTGATTCGTGACAGTGCAAAGGCGGTGATGCCGGCGGGACACTCGCCCCCCTCTGTCCTGCCGGACATCTCCCCCTCAAGGGGGAGATCAGCAGTTTCGGGCAACCCGCCTCTTCCAAGACTTTGAAAATTGGCGAAATCTAAGATGACAGCCTATCTCCCCCCTAGGGGGGAGATGCCCGGCAGGGCAGAGGGGGGCACTGTCCCGCCAGCCTCTCACAAGAGAGAGACGCTGATCACCCCGCCAGCCGGCTCACCATCTCATGCTGCGCATAGGCGCGGCCGAAGCGGTTGGCCAGAAACGCGTCGAGCGCGATGTCTTCCTGCTTGATGAAGCCCGTGGCCGGCAGGCTGCCGTCGGCGAGCATGTCGAGCACGGCGCAGATGCCGGAGGCGGTGGTGATCTGGATGGCGCTGCGCACCTGATCGCCGATGCGCCTGGAGTAGATCTTGTTGGCGTAGGTCTCCTGCAGCAGGCGGCCGTTCTTGCGGCCGGAGACGGTGACGAAGACGATGACCACGTCCTGCAGCGTCGCCGGCAGCGCGCTCTCGAAAATGTCTTTCAGCACGTCACGGCGGTGGCGCAGGCCGAGATCGTTGAGCAGCGCCTTCATGATCGCGGCGTGGCCGGGATAGCGGATGGTGCGGTAGTTCAGCGTGCGCACTCTGCCCTTCAGCGTCTCGGCCAGCGTGCCGAGCCCACCGGAGGTGTTGAAGGCCTCGTAGGTGACGCCGTCGAGCGAGAACTCCTCGCGCTCTTCCAGTGGCGGCACCTCGACCAGCTCGCCTTCGACGATCGCCTCGCAGGGCTCGCAATATTCGTTGATGACGCCGTCGGTGCTCCAGGTCAGATTGTAGTTCAGCGCATTGGAGGGATATTGCGGCAAAGCGCCGACGCGCATGCGCACGCTCTCCAGCGAATCGAAACGGCTGGCGAGATCGTTGGCGACGATCGAGATGAAGCCCGGCGCCAGGCCGCATTGCGGAATGAAGGCGTTCCTGGCCGAAACCGCCAGTTCCTTGACGCGGCGGGTCGAGACGACATCCTCGGTCAGGTCGAGATAGTGCACGCCGGCACAGGCCGCCGCTTCGGCGATGCGGGTGGTCAGATGGAAGGGAGCGGCGCTGAGCACCGCGAATTTGCCGGCGAGTGCGGCTTCAAGCGTGCCGGATGCTTCGATGTCGAGCTCAAGCGTCGCAACCGTGGCCGGCAGTTCGGCAGCAGCGAGCTGTGCTGCCGAGCGGTCGACGAGCGTGACCTGATAATCCCCCGTGGCGGCGAGCATCTCGGCAATGGTCGAGCCGATCTTTCCGGCGCCGACAACTACAATTTTTTTCATGACCGATCCCTCAATGATTGTGAGCTCAGATTCGCAGCTTGCCCGTCGAATGGAAGCGTGGTTTTGTTCGAAACGAAACCGTTGATTGGACAGTCTGCCGAGAAGAATCGTCGAAATGCTCAGTGACGCCGAACAGGCCCTGCTGTCCCTGCTGCGCGAGAATGCGCGCGCCTCGACCGCCGAGCTGGCGCGGCGGCTTGGCGTCTCGCGGACCACGGTACAGAGCCGGATCGAACGGCTGGAGCAGCGCGGCATCATCTCAGGTTATGGTGTGCGACTGGCGCCGGACTACGAGCAGGGGCTGGTGCGGGCGCATGTACTGCTCACCGTGACGCCCAAGCTCGCCGACAAGGTGGTGCGCGGCCTGCGCGCCCTGACGACGGTCCGGACGCTGCATTCGGTCAGCGGCAATTTCGACATGATCGTCATCGTCGACGCACCATCGATCCGCGACCTCGACATGCTGCTCGACCAGATCGGCGCCATGGATGGGGTCGAGCGGACCCTGTCGTCAATCATCCTGTCGACGCGGATTGATCGGTGAAGCTGCTGGTCTCCCCCCTCGAGGGGGAGATGGCCGGCAGGCCAGAGGGGGTCGGTCCGACCGGATGCGACCTCCTTGCGACAGATGGAGGCTGGCGCTTCACGCGAGGCGACCCCCTCTGTCGCCTTCGGCGACATCTCCCCCTCAAGGGGGGAGATCGGCCTCTAACCCGTCGCCAGCGGAAAACTCACCGCCACCGCAAGCCCGGGCTGCCCATCGCCCAGCGTGATCGATGCGCCATGCAGATCGGCAATCGCTCGCACAAGGCTGAGACCCAGCCCGCTGCCCGATGTCGACCGGCTATGGTCCAGCCGATAAAGCCGCTGAAACACTTTTTCATGTTCGTCGGCCGGAATGCCGGGACCGTTGTCGGCGACGCCGGCAACGACGCGTTCGTCCTGGCGCGCCGCCGACAGCTTTATCGTCGTGCCCGATGGACAATGGCGCAGCGCGTTCTCGACCAGATTGGCGAACATTTGCGTCAACAGCTCGCGATCGCCATGGATCCGGTCCGTCGTTTCCTGTGGTTGCGCCAACGACAGCGACTTTCCGTCGTCTTCGGCAACATCGGCATAGATCTCGGCGATGGTCTGCAGCACCTCGCCCAGATCGACATCGGTGAACCGCGCCCGGCGCGCGCCGGCTTCGATCTGCGCGATGCGCAGCAGGGCATCGAAGGTCTCGTTGATCTGCAGGCTTTCGGCATGCGCGTCGGCCAGTTCGCGGGCGACCTTTTGACCTGACAGGTTCTTTTCGGACGCGGTGTCGAGGATCATCTGCAGCCGGTTGAGCGGCGTCTTCAGGTCGTGGGCGATGTTGGCGCTGACCTGTTTCATGCCTTCGACCAGTGCCGACAGGCGGTCGAGCGCGGCATTGACCTGGCTGGAGACGATGTCGATGTCGTCGCCCTTGCCGGTCAGCGGAATGCGGGTGTCCAGCCGTCCGTGCGAGACATCCACCATGGTGGCGGCGATGCCGTCGAGACGGCGCTGGACCCGCGAGGCCAGCAGGGCGCCGCCGGCGACCGCCAGCCCGGTGATGATCAGGGTTCCCCAGCCAAAGCTCATCAGCACGATCCTCTCCAGCTCCTCCGTCTCGGAAAGGCTGAAGGCGACGGTCAGGGTGTTGCCGCCGACCGGGCCGGAATAGGCGCGGTACTCGGCGCCGGGCGGCACGCCGGGCATTTCGGTGTCGAACATCGAGAAGCCGTCGGGAAGCCCTGCCGCGGTGAAGTTGCCGGCCAGGCGATTGCCCGTCGCGTCGGTCAGCGAAAACAGCTGCTCCTTTTTGAGGCTGCGCAGGGAGTGGCTGCCGACGGTCTCAACCAGCTCCTTGAGATCGTTCTCGGCATAGGTCGCGGCGACGACCGCGTAAGTCTCCTTGATGGTGTCGTCGAGCCGCTCGGCAAGATCGGCGCTCATCATCTGGTAGACGATGGCGCCAGACAGGACGAAGGCCAGCACGAACAGGAAGGCGAAGGTCAGGGCCAGCCGGAACGGCGTGCTGCGCAGCAGGCGGGACCATGTTCCGGTCATGACGGCGCGTGCAGGCTGTAGCCGGTGTTGCGGACGGTGTGGATGAGCTGGGTTTCGAAGGGCTTGTCGACCTTGGCCCGCAGCCGGCTGATATGGGTCTCGACGACGCTGGTCCTGGGATCGAAATGAAAATCCCAGACACGCTCCAGAAGCATGGTGCGGGTGATGACGCGGCCCTCGCCGCGCATCAGCACTTCCAGCAGGCTGAATTCCCTGGGCTGCAGGTCGATCGGCTGGCCCCGCCTCGTGACCCGCCGCATGATCAGGTCCATTTCGAGATCGGCGACCCGCAGGACGGTTTTCTGCTCCTGCGCCGCCGGCCGCCGGCCAAGCGCGTTGATGCGGGCGAGAAGTTCGGAAAAGGCGAAGGGCTTGACCAGATAGTCGTCGCCGCCGGCCTCCAGCCCCTCGACGCGATCGTCGATGCCGCCGACGGAGGTGAGAAAGATCGCGGGCGTCCGTACGCCCGCGGCGCGCACCGCCTTGATCATCGACAGGCCGTCGAGGCCGGGGATCATCCGGTCGGCGACGATCACGTCGTAATTGCCCCGGGTCGCCGCGAACAGCGCGTCATGTCCGTTGCGAAGGAGGTCGCAGACATGGCCGGCCTCGGTCAGTCCCCTGACGATATAGTCGGCCGTCCTGTGGTCGTCCTCGACGAGAAGCAGTCGCATGAAAGGTCCGGTCCGTTGCCGAGATGGAGAGGCTATCACCGGCACGGGCTTGTTCCTAGGATGTCACGAAGGCGCAGGCATTCGGAGCGGCTTCTCCCAACTTCGTCATCGTCGGGTCCGCGCTGCGTCGCTACGCTCCTTGCTCCGCGCGCGGATGACGAGGCCAAGGCTTCAGTCCAGGTCCAGCAACAGTTCATCGGCCTCGTCGGTTGCCTCCTTCAGGGTCATGTGCAGGACAAGCGCAAAGATACAGCCAAGGAAGAGCAGGCTGGTGAAGATGGTGCCGAGACCCAGGCCGCCATGCCTGGCCGACCGCGACAGCAGGTCGCCGAACGAAGCGCCAAGCGGTCGCGTCAGGATATAGGCGAGCCAGAAGGCCAGGATGCCGTCGAGACTGAGCAGCCAGTAGGCGAGCGCTATCAGCGCGATGACGCCGCCGAACAGCAGCCCCGATGTGAGATAGCCCATGTCGAAGCTTTCGGCGACGAGGTCGCCGGCAGCGGTGCCGAGCGCGAAGGTCAAGAGGATCGCCAGCCAGTAGAAGATCTCGCGCCTGGTGGTGAAGATGGTGTGGATCGACAGCGTCCTTTCGCTGGCGTACCAGACCGCGAATGTCGCGGCGAGCGCGACCGAGAAGGCGATGGTTGCCGTCTGCAGGCGCACGCCGAAACTGTCGACGAGGCTGTCCGTCACCAGCGTGCCGACGATGCTGATCAGCACTACCGCCGGCCAATAAGCCCACGGCACGTAACGCTTCTGCGCAAACTGCAGGACAAGGGCCGCGATCAGGATGCCGGTCATGATCAGCGAGGTGACGGTCAGCCCAAGCCCGATCGTGTCGGCAAGATAATCCGCCGCGGTCTCGCCCGTGGTGACCGCCATCAGCTTGACCAGCCAGAAGTCGAGGGTGACGTCGGGAACCCTGTTGTGGCTCGGTGCGGCGGGTTGCTGCCTGTTGGGCGCGAGCATGGTTGAAGTCCAGAGGTCGACGGTTGCGGCGGGGCGGTTGCGATCCGCTCCGTGCATCGTAAGCAAACGAGTTCACACCGGCCTGTCCGGCGGCATACAAATTCGTAAGAATGGGCGCAAAAGGCATTGCCAATGTCTGGCGATGCGTTTGATGGAATGCGGCGCCTTGCATCCGCCATCGCTGTTCAACGGCGCGCCGATGGCGGCCGCGGTGCCGGGCCGCACGTTCGGCCCGACCCATCCTGCGCTCTGGTGATCGGTGGTTCTAGCTGCCGAGCGGATGCGGCATGTAGCCGACGAAGCCTGATATCTTCCAGCTGCCGCCGACCTTGCTGCAGAAATACAGCGTCTGCCATTTCAAGCGGTCGACGCTGCCGTCCGCCTTGGCAACCGAGCCGTCGAATTTCTTGTGCAGCACGGCGCGGTCGCCGTCGACATCGATGTCGCGCATGTTGGTGACGCGAAACAGCGCCTCGCGCAGCGGCTCGGCGAATTTGGTCGCCGCCGTCTCCCTGGCCTGGCGCAGCCATTCGTCGCGGTAGATGTCCAGCCTTGGAAACTGCAGCCGCCAGGCATCGGCATTGCTGAGGAAATGCGCGTGCATGCCGAAGAAGCTCTCGGCGACGAAATCCTCCTCGACCATGGCCCAGTCCTGGCCGATGAAAGCGTCGATGTCGCGCCGCACCAGCATTTCCCAGAGCGCGTGGCGATCGGCATCGCCTGATGGAAACGGGTTCTTGTCGTAAGTCATCGCTGGGTGTCTCCGCTCTGGCAAATGCGTCTGTACGTTGCGGCTTCCAAGCCGCCCGTCAGCGCGTACGATGCAAGCGCTCTTGTAATAAAGCAACACGGATTTCGAAGAATGTTGCTTTCCAACAAGGCCCCTATGAGGATCGCCCCGATCGGCGTAAATGTCGATCGAAGCGGGCGCTGCCATGGCACCCCGTCCTGTCATCAGAGGAGGCTTGTCCCTTGCCGAAACAGTGTTTTGGAACATCGCATGTGCCGTTGTCGCCAGCCGTGCGGGCCGGCGATCTCGTCTATGTCTCGGGCCAGGTTCCCGTCGGCAGCGACGGCATCGTGGTCAAGGGCGGCATATCGGAACAGACCGAGCAGGTGCTCGCCAACATCAAGGCCGCGCTGGCGCTGGCCGGCTGCACCATGGACGATGTGGTGAAGACCACGGTCTGGCTGGAAGATGCGCGCGATTTCGGCGCCTTCAACGCGGTCTATGCCCGGCATTTCTCCAAAAACCCGCCGGCCCGCACCACGGTCGAATCGCGGCTGATGATCGATATCAAGATCGAGGTCGAGGCGGTCGCTTACCGGCCTCTGTAGGCAAAGCAACGAAGCGGAGGTGACCGCAATGCAATTCGACCTCCTGCTGAAGGGCGGACGGCTGATCGATCCGGCCGCTGGCCTCGACGCGCCGCGCGATGTCGCCATCGCCAATGGCCGCGTTGCCGCAGTCGATGCCGATATCCCGGCGGACAGCGCAGCGCAGATCGTCGATGCCGGCGGCTGCATCGTCACGCCGGGCCTGGTCGACCTGCACAGCCACGTCTATTGGGGCGGCACGTCGCTTGGCGTCGATGCCGACCGGCTGGCCGCCAAGAGCGGCACCACCACCTTCATCGATGCGGGCAGTGCCGGCGCCGGCAATTTTCTCGGCTTCCGCCGCCATGTCATGGAGCGGTCGAAGGTCCGCATCCTGGCCTATGTCAACATTTCCTTTGCCGGCATTTTCGGCTTCTCGCAGACAGTGTCGGTCGGCGAGTGCAGCGACCTCAGGCTGTGCGAGCCGCGCGAGGTGGTCGCGGCGGTGCGTGAACACCGCGATGTCGTGGTCGGCGTAAAAGTCCGCTCCGGCAAACATGCCGGCGGCACCAGCGGCATCGCCCCGGTGGATCTGGCGCTGGAGGCCGCCGACCAGGCCGGCCTGCCGCTGATGGCGCATATCGACGAGCCGCCGCCCGGCCGCTCGGAAGTGCTGCCGCGCCTGCGCAGGGGCGACATCCTCACCCATTGCTTCCGGCCGTTTCCCAATGCGCCGGTATTTGCTTCCGGCGCGGTGCGGCCGGACATGCGGCTGGCGCGCGAGCGCGGCGTCATCTTCGACATCGGCCACGGCATGGGCTCGTTCGATTTCGCCGTTGCCCGCGCCATGCTCGAGGAAGGACTGGCGCCGGACGTGATCTCGAGCGACGTGCATCTCTACTGTATCGACGGTCCCGCCTTCGACATACTGGTCTGCATGTCGAAGCTGCTGGCGCTCGGCATGCCGCTGGTCGAGGTCCTGCGCGCCGCGACGCAAGCGCCGGCGCGGGCGATCGCCAGGCCTGACCTGGGCACGCTGGCGGTCGGCACCGTCGGCGATGTCGCCGTGCTCCGGCAGCGCCCGGGCCGCTTCACCTTCGTCGATGCGGTCGGCGCGTCATTGGTCGCCGACCAGCGGCTGGTGTCGGAAGGCATCGCCATCGGCGGCACCTGGTGGCCGAACGAGGCGGCTGATCACAACGAGACCGGGCGTTTCGTGGCGCAGGCGTCGCATACGCATGTCGAGGTGGCGGCGAGGCACTTCGGGCACCGGCACGATTAGCTGATCTCCCCCCTTGAGGGGGAGATGGCCGGCAGGCCAGAGGGGGTCGGTTCGACTGGATGCGACCTCCTTGCGGCAGATGGAGGCTGGCGCTCTACGCACGGCGACCCCCTCTGTCGCCTTCGGCGACATCTCCCCCTCGAGGGGGGAGATCAGCAGCGCCTGAATTGCTCGGCTTCCCGTAAACCGGCGTCTCAATGCCTTCCATCCGCGCCTTGATCTGCAGCGCCACATATTTCGAATAGAAGCGCGACAGCGCCAGATTGCCGCCGTGGAACCAAAGCGCTTCCTGCGCGGTCGGCTTCCACATGTTGCGCAGCTCGCCTTGCCAGGGTCCGGGATCGCCCTTGACGCCCGAGCCAAGCCCCCAGCAGGGGCCGACCTTGTCGGCGACTTCGCGCGAGACGATCGAAGCCACCGTCTCGTTCATCGACTGATAGCCGGTGCAGGCGATGATGGCGTCGGCGGCGAGTTCACTGCCGTCCTCGAACAGGATGCCGCTCGGGGTCAGCGACTTGATGGCGACGCCGCTGCGGATGCCGATCTTGCCGCCGATGATCAGGTCGGAAGCGCCGACATCGATATAGTAGCCGGAGCCGGTGCGGTAGGCCTTCATCAGAAGGCCGGTCTCGTCGTCGCCGAAATCGATGGCGAAGCCGGCGGCGCGCAAGCGGTCGTAAAAGGCCGCGTCGCGCGCCTTGATCACCTCGTAAAGCGCCCGCTGGCCCTTGGGCACCAGCGCGAACGGCGTCGAGGCGACGATCATGTCGGCCTTCTCGGTGGTGATGCCGCGCGCCAGTGCGTCTTCCGAGAAGATCTCGAAGCCGACTTCCATCAGCGTGTCCGATTTGACCACCGTCGTCGGCGAACGCTGGATCATGGTGACCTCGGCGCCGCTTTCCCAGAGGTCGACGCAGACATCGTGGCCGGAGCTTGCCGCGCCGATGACCGCGACTCGTCTGCCGCGGAATTTGTCGCCGCTGGCATACTGGCTGGAGTGCAGCAACTCGCCCTTGAACCGGTCGGCGCCCGGCAGATCGATCCGCCGTGGCGGACCGTAGGCGCCGGTGGCAAAGACGATGTGCTTGGGCTTCAGCGTGATCTGGCGGCCGACGCGGTCGACCACCACGGTCCAGACTTTTTCGGCCTCATCATAGGACGCGCTGAGACATTTGGTGGCGACCCAATAGTTGAGTTCCATGACGCGCGTGTACATTTCCAGCCAGTCGCCCATCTTGTCCTTGGGCGTGAACACCGGCCAGTTTTCGGGGAAGGGAATGTAGGGCAGATGGTCGTACCAGACCGGGTCGTGCAGCACGAGCGTGCGGTAGCGGTTGCGCCAGGAATCGCCCGGCCGCGCATTCTTCTCGATGACGATGGTGGGCACGCCGAGCTGGCGCAGCCGCGCCCCCAGCATGATGCCGCCCTGGCCGCCGCCGATGACCAGGCAGTAGGGCTGTTCATCGGAGCCGAGCTCGCGCGTCTCGCGCGCCCGCGCCTCCGACCATGTCTCACGCTGGGGATCGGCCTTGTGGCGCACGCCGAGCGGCCGCCCCGCCCCCTTGCGCTCCTCGAAGCCTTTCAGGTCCGTCATTGCCGTGAACAGCGTGCGGCAGCGCCCGTCGCGCAGCCGTATGATGCCCTCTCCCCTGGCCACCGCGGTTTCGAAGCTGAACCAGGCCTCGATGATGCCCTCGTCCGAGGTCGCCTCGCCGGTCAGGTGCCACGCGCTGGGCTTGGCCGTCGCCAGCGTCGCCGCCAGCATACCGGCGATCGCCTCGCGGCCTTCCATGGTGGTGATGTTCCAGGTGAAGGTCAGGAGATCGCGCCAGTAGCAATCGTCGACGAACAGGTTGCTCGCCGCCGCAGCGTCGCCGGCTGCGAGCGCCTGCGCCAGGGATTCGAGCCATGCGGCTGCCTTTTTCGTCGGTGCTATTTCGAGCATTTCTTTCCTCTTTCGTTTCACATTGGCGCTGTCCGGTCTTCCCTTCTCCCCCTGTGGGAGAAGGTGGCCTCACGAAGTGAGGTCGGATGAGGGGTGCTCCAGCTTGGCGCCGACGGCACTCCGTCACCCACCCCTCAACCGTCTCGGCGCTACGCGCCGATCCACCTTCTCCCACAAGGGGAGAAGGAAAAGCGCAGCCCTAATCTCCGAGCGGCTCCATCTCCTTGCCGGTGCGGTGGATCTGGGCGTTGTATTTGATGCGGCGCACGGTCTCGCGGGCCGAACCGTCGAGCTTGTAGGCCGAGGCCACCGCCAGAAGGTCGATCGCCGCCAGGAAGGCGAAGCGCGAGGCCGTCGGCTTCAGCGTGTCGGGATATTCCGGGACCGCCACCGTCAACCTGACGTCGCAGGCGCGGGCGAGTTCGGTGTCGGGCGCGGTTACGGCGATGGCGTTGGCGCGGTAGTGCTTGGCGAGATCGACGGCCTCGATCACCTCGCGGGTGCGTCCGGTCGCCGAAATGGCGATCACCAGATCGCCCGGCTTGAGCGTCGAGGCGGTCATGCGCATCAGATAGGGGTCGCACTGGGCGCTGACGGTGATGCCGTAGCGGAACAGCCGGTATTGGGTTTCCTGCGCCAGCGCCGAGGAGCTGCCGCCGAGGCCGAACACGGTGACCTGGCGCGCCTTGGCGATCAGATCGGCGGCTTTCTGCAGCTGCGCCGGGTCGAGCTGCCGCTCGGCCTCCTGCAGCGCCCGGCGCGCCTCGCCGAAGACGGCGTTCCAGAACGGCATGCCATTGTCATTGCTGACGGAGGGCGACTTGGCCAGATAGAGCGCACCGACGACGAGGCTCTGCGCCAGCTTCAGCTTGAAGTCGCGCACGCCCTCGCAGCCGATAGCGCGGCAGAACCGGGTCACCGTCGGTTCGCTGACCCCGGCGCGCTGGGCAAGGGCGGCGTTGGACGCGTCGACGGCATATTTGACGTCGTCGAGCACGACATCGGCGACACGCCGTTCGGCCGGGCGCAATTCGCTGTAGGAATCCTTGACCAGCGAGATGATGTCGGGAATGCGCCGGACAGGATCGCGCCCCTCGGTATCCTGGCCTGGAACAGGCTCGTCCTGGCTGCCAGCTTCGTTCATGGGGTCCTGGTCTTTCCCTGGGTTGCGAGGCTGCCGTCTTAGCATGTTTGCACGCCCTGGCTCCACGCGCCCGACCGCATCGCAACCGCAGCGTGTCGTAGGGTAAAGATCACCTTCCTCCGGTCCTCTCCGATCCGTGTCAGTTCCGAAGTATGTAGGAAAGCAACATGCATTTCAAGGCCGCAAAACCGATATTAAAACAATCAGATAGGCATACTAATCGATTTTCCTGATACGGTGGCCATCGTCGGTGCTTGACAGGAAAGTAGGATAGTTACAGACTGATTTTCGCTGGGGATGAGCCAATGGATCATCGCGCAATCTTCCCGGGGGGCAGATGAATACGGGCGATGCAAAAAAGCCGAAGCTTGGCGTGCAGGCAGCGACCAAGATCTATCACACCGCCTCCGGCGACCTGCTGGCGCTGGACCGCTGCAGCCTCGATGTCAGCGCCAATGAAATCGTCTCGATCGTCGGCCCTTCCGGCTGCGGCAAGACCACGCTCTTGTGGTCGATGTCGGGCCTGCACAGCCTGACCAGCGGCGAGATCCGGCTCGACGGCAAGGCGATCACCGGTCCGCATCCCGATATCGGCATCGTCTTCCAGGAGGCGAACCTCCTGCCGTGGCGCAATCTCGACGCCAACATCCGCTTTCCCTTCGAGATCAAGGGCGAGAAGCCGGACCGGGCGTGGATCGCGCATCTGCTCAACCGCGTCGGTCTCGACGGCTTCGGCGGCAAGTTTCCGCGCGAGCTTTCCGGCGGCATGCAGCAGCGCGCGGCGATCGTGCGGGCGCTGGCGCTGAAGCCCTCGGTGCTTTTGATGGACGAGCCGTTCGGCGCGCTCGACAGCTTCACCCGCGAGGAGATGAACCGGCTGGTCGAGGAGATCTGGCTCGACACCAAGACAACGATCGTCTTCATCACCCACTCGATCGAGGAGGCGATCTTCCTCTCCGACCGGGTCGTGGTGCTGAGCGCCCGGCCGGGCCGCGTCGCCAAGGAATACCGCGTGCCGTTTGCGCGGCCACGCTCGCTGGAGATCATGGCGACGAAGGAGGTCTTCGACCTCACCAACCGTATCAAGATGGACATTGTCGGCGAACGCATGCGGCCAAAAGCGCCGGAGCGCGCGAGCGCCGAGATCGTGAGGATCAGGCCGTGAGCGGAGGCGACGCCATTCCGGAATTCTCCAAATCCAAGTCTGCCGACGGCCACGAGGTCAGCCTGACCAATCTGTCGGCCTTCGCCAGCGGCCCCGGCATCAAGTCGGGCAAGGAGGTGGCGGCCATTCTTGCCGTGGCGGTGATCATCATCGGCGGCATCGAACTGGCGCTGCGGCTGTTCCACGTGCCGCTCTACATCATGCCGCCGCCGAGCTCGATCGCCTATGCGCTGTTCGACGAGTTCCCGCTGATCGCGCCGCATCTCGGCTACACGCTGGTCGAGCTGGTGTCCGGCTTCACCATCGGCGCCATCATCGGCCTGGTGCTGGCCGCCGTCATCACCCAGTTCCCCTTCGCCGAGAAGATCGTCGCGCCCTACATCCTGCTGCTGGTCACCACGCCGATGCTGGCACTGGTGCCGCTTCTGATCCTGCGCTTCGGCTTCGGCTACACGCCGCGCATCATCGCGGTGGCGCTGGCCGCCGGGCCGATGGTGATGATCAACGCCGCCACAGGCTTTCGCCGCGTCGACAGCGCCAAGATCGCGCTGGCACGCTCCTATGGCGCCAGCACCCTGCAGATCTTCTGGAAGATCCGTGCGCCGATGGCGCTGCCGATGATCCTGGTCGGGCTGATGATCGGCGCCATCTTCGGCCTGTTGACCGCGGTCGGCGCGGAGATGGTCGGCGGCGGCTTCGGCCTCGGCAACCGGCTGACGACCTATTCGTCGATGATCCAGATGCCGCAGTTCTTCGCCGTGGTGCTGATCCTGTCGACGCTCGGCATCCTGATCTACGTGCTGTTCTTCCTGATCGGCAAGAAATGGGCGAGCTGGGAGGCTTGAACACAAAAGTACAGACGGCGCCCGGGAGGCGGGCGGCAAGAGATTGACATCAAACAAAAAAGGGGAATGCCATGACCAAAGAAAACTCCATCAGCCCGGCGGGGATCAGCCGCCGCACTTTCCTGCAGGTGACCGGCGCCGGGCTGGTGACCGCGACGGCGCTTGGCGCCACCGGGCTGAAGGCCAGGGCCGAACCCTACGGAAAATTCACCTGGATCTCGCCGCGCGGCACGCTCGAAGTGCTCGACGACTATCCCTACTGGGCAGCCAAGAAGGCCGGCTATTTCGATGGGCTGGACACCGACATGCAGCCGGGGCCGTCGGACGGCACCGCGACGGTGAAGTTCGTCGATGTCGGCCAGGCCGATATGGGCTTCCCGTCGCCCGGCGTGTTCTCTTTCGCCATCCAGAACGGCATGAAGCTGAAGTCGGTGTTCCA
The DNA here is from genome assembly GCF_040322895.1 of Mesorhizobium sp. M0088. Lineage (NCBI taxonomy): Bacteria > Pseudomonadati > Pseudomonadota > Alphaproteobacteria > Hyphomicrobiales > Phyllobacteriaceae > Mesorhizobium > Mesorhizobium sp. M0088. The sequence goes on along the minus strand of NZ_JAMYUI010000012.1, from coordinate 196,208 downwards.
TATGGGCGCCCGCGACACGTTCAGCATCGCCTTCCGCAAGGGCGAGGGATCGAACGATCTGAAGAAGCTGGAAGGCAAGACCATACTGCTCGGCTCCGCCGCCTGGCAGTCGATCACCGACCCGCTGCTGGCGGCGCAGGGCGTCGACATCAAGAAGGTCAAATATGTCGAAGCCGGCTGGCCGACATGGGGCACGGCTCTTGCCGGCGGCCAGGGCGACGCTGCCCTGTCGTGGGAAGGCCTGCGCGCCGAATGGATCGCCAAGGGGCTCGACTTCGAATACTGGCTCGGCGTGCAGAACTCAAAGCTGCCGGCCAATACTTTCGTCGTGCGCGCCGCCGATCTGGAGGACGCCGACAAGAAGGCGTTGCTGGAAAAGTACCTGCGCGGCTGGGCGATGGGCCTCGAATTCGGCTACCAGAATCCCCGCGCGGCGGTCGAAGCGGTGTTCGAGCAGTTCCCGACGCTGGCCAAGAATCTCGGGCCGGAGCTCGGCACCACGTCGATCCTGCAGCAGATCAACGTCTTCCGCGGCGACATGGACAAGCGCGGCGGCTGGGGCTCGCACGACATGGCGAGCTGGCAGGGCTTCTTCGACGAGATCCACAAGATCGGCCAGATCACCGCTCCGGTGAAGGCCGAGGATGTCTGCACCAACGATTTGATCGGCCCGGCCAATGATTTCGACAAGGCCAAGGTCAAGGCCGATGCCGACGGCGTCAAGCTGTCGGAAGGTTTTGCCGCGCTCGATGTCGAGAAGATCAAGGCGCATCTGTTCGATTCGGCGGTGAAGTAGGGCTGGCAATTGTCCAGGTCAGCGCCGCCCCTCACCTGCCTGCCGGCATCCTCTCCCCGTAAACGGGGCGAGGGGACGCTGTCGTTGATGATTTCGCCAATCGCCAACATTGCGGCCAGCCCTTTCTCCCCGTCACTATACGGGGAGAAATGCCCGGCAGGGCAATGAGGGGCGGCGCCAACCTAAGGTGATTGTCCTGGATAAACATGCGGGCGACGGCAACAGCGCCGCCCAAGATTCAATGAAGAATTTGGGAGGCAGCGGTGTCCGACAGAGTAAAAGTGCTGGTGGTGGGTCTCGGCAATATGGGTGCGTCGCATGCCAGCGCGTATCACCGGCTCGACGGTTTTGAGATCGTCGGCATTATGAGCCGCTCGATCAAGAGCAACACGAAGATTCCGGGAGAGTTAGCCGGCTACCCACTCTACGAGGATTTCGACCAGGCGCTGAAGGAAACAAAACCGGACGCGGTGTCGATCAACAGCTGGCCGAACACCCACGCCGAATATGCGCTGAAGGCAATCGCCGCCAACTGCCATGTGTTCATGGAAAAGCCGCTCGCCACCAACAATGAGGATGCCGAGAAGGTTGTCGCGGCGGCGCGGGCGAAGAACCGCAAGCTGGTGCTCGGCTATATCCTGCGCGTCCACCCGTCATGGATCAAGTTCATCGAGGTCGGCAAGACGCTCGGCAAGCCGCTTGTGATGCGGCTCAACCTCAACCAGCAGAGCAGCGGCAGCGCCTGGCACTGGCACAAGAACCTGATCGATTCGCTGATCCCGATCGTCGATTGCGGCGTCCACTATGTCGACGTCATGTGCCAGCTGACCGGCGCCAAGCCGGTGCGCGTGCATGGCATCGGCGCCAAGCTGTGGGCGGAAGCCGACAAGCAGAATTACGGCCACCTGCACGTCACCTTCGATGACGGTTCGGTCGGCTGGTACGAAGCGGGCTGGGGCCCGATGATGAGCGAGACGGCCTATTTCGTGAAGGACGTGGTCGGCCCCAAGGGCGCGGTGTCGATCGTCGCCGGCCAGCAGGCGAACAGTGCTGCCGAACTGGCAGAGGTTTCGAGCTCCGCCGACATCGACCGCCACACCAAGACCGATGCGCTGAAGATCCATTATGCTCAGGTCGACGGCGACAAGAATTTCTCGAAGCTCGACGAGATCGTCAGCATGGAGGACGAGCCCGGCCACCAGGAGCTCTGCGACCGCGAGCAGGCCTTCTTCCTGCGCGCCATCCGCGAGGATCTCGATTTGACCGAGCAGATGGATGCGGCAGTCAACAGCCTGCGCATCGTGCTGGCCGCCGAACAGAGCATCGCACTGGGGCGGACCATCGACCTGGCCTGACGCAATCCGGCTGCTGGCGGCAATCGTTTCAGGCCGGCGCTGCCCCTCACCCTTACCCTCTCCCCGTGAAGAACGGGGAGAGGGGGTCGTCAGCGTTGGAGCGTCTCCCTTCTCCCCGTCACTATACGGGGAGAAGGTGCCGGCAGGCGGATGAGGGGCGGCGCCAACGTTGGCAAGATCAACGAACGACGGGAGAGAGACATGGTCACCGACAGTCTGCTGAAAACCTATGCCGAGTCCGACGCGCTCGACCTTGCGGCACTTGTGAAGCGGGGCGACGTTTCACCGGGGGAACTGGTGGAGGCGGCGATCACGCTGGTCGAGCGGCTCAACCCGACGCTCAATGCGGTCATCCATCGCCTCTACGACATGGCGCGCGCCCAGGCCGAGACAATCGACACATCAGCGCCCTTCGCCGGCGTGCCGTTCCTGCTCAAGGAGCTGGCCTCGTCCTGGACCGGGGCACCGAACACCAACTCCTCATTCTACCTCAGGGATGTCGTTGCCGATTTCGACACCGAGGTCGTTCGCCGCATGAAGGCGGCCGGGCTGGTTCTGGTCGGCAAGTCGAACGCGCCGGAAAATGGCTGGTCGATCACGACGGAGCCGAAGCTCTATGGCGTCACCAAGAACCCGTGGAAGGAAGGCATCACGCCCGGCGGCTCGAGCGGCGGCGCTGCCGCGGCCATCGCTTCGCGCATGGTGCCGATCGCCGAGGCCAGCGATGGCGCCGGCTCGATCCGCATCCCGGCCTCCTGCTGCGGTATCGTCGGCCTGAAGCCGTCGCGCGGCCGTGTCAGTCTCGCGCCGTTCGGCGACTATTGGTATGGCGGCGCGTACTTCCTGTGCTGCTCGCGCACCGTGCGCGACACGGCAGCCTATCTCGATGCGGTGGCTGGCGCGCTGCCCGGCGACCCCTATACGCCGCCGGTTCCTGATGGCAGCTGGCTCAGCCTCTCAGCGCGGGCGCCAAAGAAGCTGCGCATCGGCTTTTCCGTCACGCCACCCAACGGCACGGCGATCGATGCGGAGGTGAAGGCGGCGGTGCTGGCAACCGTGGCTGCGCTCGAGCGGCTCGGCCACGACGTCGAGGAGCACGATATGCCGCTCGACGCGAACGCTGTGTGGAAGACCTACACCAACATGACCTGCGTGCAGACGGCGGCGACGTTCGACTACCTTGAGACGGTGATCGGCCGGCCGGTGACGCCAGGCGATGTCGAGGCGGTGACTTGGGCAATCATCGAGCGCGGCCGCTCGACCAGCGGCACCAGGCACATCTCCGATGTCGAGCAGCTCAGGCAGGTCGGCCGCGACATCGTCGGCGACCTCGGCGCCTACGATATCTTCATCACCCCGACCCTGACGCAGCTGCCGCGTCCGTTCGGCTATTACGACATGTCGGAGACGGACATCGACCGCTACAACGCCAAGTGGGCGGATTCGGTGTTTGCGTTCCCCTTCAACATCTCCGGCCAGCCGGCGATCTCGCTGCCGCTCGGCTGGTCGAAAGACGGCGTGCCGATCGGCGTGCAACTGGTCGGCCGCTACGGTGACGAGGCAACGGTGCTGGCCGCGTCGGCGCAGCTGGAGCAGGAGATGCCGTGGAGCGATCGGCGGCCACCGGTGAGTGGTTAGGTGCTGGCGGATGGCGCGCGGCCTGCGTTGCAGACTTGAAGCCGGCTACCCAATCCTCTCCAGCCGCCTCGGCAGGCGGTTCATGGCGACAGGCCCGTCCGGCGTGATCAGGAACTGGTCCTCGAGATTGAAGCTGGCGAGGCCGTCTATGTAGAGCGGGATCTCGAAGGCCAGCACCATGCCGGCTTCGATGACGACATCGCTATCGGCGGCGATGAACGGCCATTGCTCCGAGAAGACCGACTGGCCGACGCCATGGCCGAAATGACCGCGGCGGTAGGTGCGCAGCCCTTGCCGCGCCAGGCTGTCGGTGGCGACGCGATGCACGTGGGCGAGCGTGGCTCCCGGAACAAGCGCGGCCAGCCCGTCGTCAAAGGCCCGCTCGGCGATCGCGTGCAGTTCGGCCTGCTCGGCGGATGGCGATCCGAAGGTGAAGTTGCGCGACATGTCGGAGGCGTAGCCGCCGACCGTGCAGACCATGTCGCACTTCAGCGGATCGCCAGGCATGGCTTTCGCATCGGTGCTTTTGGCCTTCGCGCCAAGCGTCACATATTCGGCTGTGGCGACCGGATGGGACAGGCCGGACGCGGCCGTGGCGACGCCTTGCCGATAGAGGGCAATGAGATCGCCCTGACGCATGCCGGCCATGGCATCGACCTGCAGCCGCTCCAGCCCGGCTTCCGACAGGATGATGCCTTGCTGGAGCAGATCGATCTCGCGCGGCGACTTGATGGCCCGCAACCTGTCGAGCACGGCCGAGCCGTCGACCATCGTGCAGCCCGGCAGCAGCGCCTGGATGACCGAGAGATCGGCGGCGGGAATAAAATCGAGATCGACGCCGATCCTTGCGCGCTCAAGTCCGAACCCGCTCAGGATCTCCTTCAGTTCGCGGACGGAACGGGCAAGTTCGAATGTTGCCGGCCGGGAAAAGCCAGGCGCCCGGCCAGACGAGGCAAGGCCGGCCTCGACGCGTTGCGCCAGCCCTTGCCCTGCGGTCGAGGCGTCAAGCGTGGCGGTTTCGATCCAGATCGGGTGGCTGCGGATGACGGCATCCGACAGAGCCAGTTGCAGCTGTCCCGCATTGAAATCCGCCACCACGACGCCCATCGGCAGGTCTCGGCCAGCCGGGATGACGACGAAGCCGGCGCCGGCGCGCCGGAACAGTCCCGACGGCCCGATCGCGGCTCCGGTCGCATAGTGGAAGGCCTCAGGCGCGCACAGCACCAGCGCCGCGATGCCGGCGCGGTCCATCAGTTGCGCCGCGCGCTGGCGATCGACAAAGCCTGTCATGGGTTTCTCCACTGTCCGAAGCGGCAACGGAGCATTCCGGGCATCGACAATCAAGCCGCTGGCAGCAGCTACTTGATCGATTCCAGCTTGGCCACGGCGGCGGTGAAGCCGGCCAGCGACACCGGGATGGTGACCGGCTTGCGGGTGACCGATTCCATGCCGATGTTCAGATTGGTCCCGGACTTCATGGCCTTGATGAGATCCGCCGACAGCGGCGTGGCGGCATAGGCGCCGTTCTGGTCGCTGGTCTGGATGGCAATCGTCGTCTTCTGGCCCTGGTCGATCTGGAAGGAGGCGCCGGACGGCAGGAACAGGCCGTGCGGCAGGGCAAGCAGCATGGCGAGGCTGCCATTGCCGTTGTCGCGGCGCACGGTCACGGTCAGCACGCGCTGCCCGGTCTTGGCCTCGGTCAGGTTCTGCGACACCTGGCACTGAAGCTCGGTGGTCGCCGAACCGCTGGAGCAGTTCACCGCCCACGGATTGGCATCGGCCGGTTTTGCATTGCTTTCAGCCGGCTTTGGCTGGGCCGGCTTGGCATCTTCGGCAAGGGCTGGGCCGGCGGCCAGACCAAGCCACAGGGCGGCCAGCCCCGCGGCCATGCCAAGTAAATTAGACTTGTCTAAAGTAAGTGCCATGTTGTTTTGCCGGATGCCTTGCATGTTTCCTCGCCGCGCCCCGGTATTCTCCCGAGCATGGCTTGATACAACACACGCGACTGTTCCGAAAGCCGAGCCGGAGGCAAGCAAGCCGGCGAAATTACTGTGGCCTTTCAGACACAGCGAGCAATTTTGCAGGAAAGCTCTAGAAATCGGATCGGCCAGGACTCGCTATACAATAGAATTCGAGTAAGAATCTACACGGGGCGCGTGTAGTCCCCGAAGGACTCGCCAGGGATGGGAACTACCGAGACTTCTCGGCAAGTTGGTGAGATAGCGGCGCGTGGGGAGGATTTCCACGTTCGCGCTGGCTATCGCCGTTCGCAAATCGCCAGGCATCTTTGGAAGACGACGGCGCTGACGACGCTGGCGCTCGGCCTTTCCGGTCTGACGGCCCATGCCGATCCGAACGGCCTGTGGCAGCCGCAGATCCGCGCCATCATCGGCGCCGACAACAATGGCGGCAACGCCGCGCTCGAAGGTTTCATCCCGCTCAAGCAGACGGCCGAATCCGTGCTGTTCCTGGATGTCCGGGCCAAGCATGATTTCAAGGATGGTTCCGGCCAGGATGTCGGCCTCGGCATTCGCCGCATCGTCAACCCGGACCTGATGATCGGCGGCTACGCCTATCTCAACCTCGAGAACTACAACTCCACCCAGTTCACCGCCGCCACGCTGGGCGCCGAGGCGATCACGCCACATTTCGATGCGCATGTGAACGTCTATCTGCCGATCAAGGGCGATTCGACGGATCACTCGACCAGTTCGACCCTGTCGATGGTCAGCAACCAGCTGATCGAGCAGATCTCGGTCCTTGACCACCGCGACTACGCCGCGTGGGGCATCGAGGGCGAGATCGGTGCGCAGGTGCCGGTCGCCCTGCCCGACAAGCATTCGCTGCGGCTCGACATCGGCGGCTATCATTTCGAGGACCCGCACGGCGACGACGGCAGCGTCACCGGCGCCAAGGCCGGGTTCGAGTATACGATCGGAGATGTCTTCGGCAGCAAGACGGAACTGGTCTTCGCCGGCGAGGTCCGCAACGACAATCGCGACGACACCCAGTTCGCCGGCAGTGTGCGGCTGAACATCCCGTTCAATCCCGGCAGCGGCTCGGACAATGGAGCCGAAAATGGGGCCGATAGCGGGCCGGAGCCGGTCTATCCGGTCAGCGAAGGCCTGCGCAAGCGCGTCAACGAACGCGTGCGTGGCGATATCGGCGTCCGCGTCCAGTCGCAGACGCTGACCGGCGGCTCGACGACGCGTGTCGCGATCAACGCCGCCACCAATGCCGCCTTCGGCAAGTTCTATTTCGCCGATGGCGACCTCGCCGGCGCCGGCACGCTGGCCGACCCGACGACTCTGGACGACGCCGTGACCAAGTCGGGTGCGAACGGCTTTGTCGTCGCGCTTGGCGGCAACGGCAATCTGACGACCGGCGGCGTGACGCTTGCCAATGGACAGACCGTCATCGGCGGCGGCGAAAGCGTCACCGCCAGGCTTTTCGGCGGCGGCACCAGCACCTTCAACCTGGGCGGCAGCGATGGCACGATCCAGGGCACCAACGTCGCCAACCCCGTCATCACGCTCGGCAACGGCAACACGCTCAACGGCATCACCATCACCGGCGGCGCCGACGGCATCTTCGGCAACAACATCACCGGCGCGACGCTGACCAATGTGACGGTCACCGGTGCGGGCGGCAACGGCGCCGACTTCACCGGCAGCTCGACCGGCATCACCGGCTCCAACTTCACCGCCACGGGCAACGGCCTCGATGGCCTGCATATCGACGGCGACGGCACCTACAATTTCACCGGCACGACGCTGCTGCAGGGCAATCTCGACGACGGTCTCGATATCACCGGCAAGGGCACCTACACCTTCGCCACCGTCAATGCGCAGGACAATGCCGATCGCGGCATCACCGTGCAGGGCACGTCGACCGGCGGGACGTTCACAACCACCGGCGGCACAATATCGGGCAATGGCGGCACCGCCGTCTTCATCGATCCGATCACCGCTCATGTGGTGCTGGACTCGATCAGCCAGAGCGGCGGCACGTCGGGTGTCGTGCTCGAGAATGTCGCCGGCAGCTTCACCGTCAACGGTGCGACGACGATCTCCGACACGACCGGACCGGCGATCGCCATTTCGGATTCGCCGGCGGCGATCCGCTTCGGCGACATCAACATCACCAATCCCGGCGCCGATGGCATCTCGTTTGCCGGCGTCAATGCGGCGGTGGTCGCCGGCAACATCGTCATCTCCGGACTGGGTGTCGGCACCGGCCTCGACTTCGCCGGCAGCAAAACCAATTTCACCGCGCAGTCGCTCAACATCACCGGCACCGGTGCGGCCGGCTCGATCGGCATCGACCTGACCTCGCCGAGCGTCGGCGGCGCGGTGATCACCATCACCGCTGGTGGCGTCATCGCCAATGTCGATACCGGCGTGCGGCTGGGCATTGCCGGCACGCCGGGGGCCACGGCCAACGCCGAGTTTACCTTCGGCGGCGGTTCCAGCTCCATCTCCGGCATCACCGCCTCGCTCGATGCGCGCGGGCTCAATGAGGGCAGCGGCCACTACGCCTTCGGCACGACGCAGTTTACCGGCCCGCAACTCTACGATATGCGCAATTACATCTTCGTCGCGGCCGGGGCTTCGGGCGGCGGCACGTCGATCACCGATCTCGCCTCGATCGATTATGCCGACAGCATTACCGCCAGCGACGCCATCATTGTCCTGGTCAACCGCGGGACGATCGACGACGCCACCGGCTTCTCGCTGAGCGACGGACAGGAACTGGCGTCGTTCGGCAACGGCCGTGAGTTTTCGCTCGGCGGGGTGCCGTTGAATGTCACCGGCACCAACGTCCATCATGACGAATCCATCTCGGATTCCGCGGGCGCGGCAACGCTGACCAGTTCCGGCGGCGGCGATATCGTGACGCTGGGCAACGGCAACACGTTGCTCGATTTCAATATTTCCGGGGGCGCCGCCGCCGGCATCCACGGCGTGGGCATCAATGACCTGACCGTCCAGGGCGTGACGGTCAGCAATGTCGCCACCGGCCTCTTACTCGATGGAGTGACCGGTACGGTCTCGGTCGACGACCTGACCGTCCAGACCGCATCTGAAATCGGCATCGTGCTTGTCGGTTCGAGCGCGACCGTCAATTTCACCGGCAACACCAAGATCACCAACGCCACCAGTGCGGCGCTGTCCGCCAACAATTTCGACGGCATCGCCACCTTCGACGATCTCGACATCACCGGCGGCGGCGTAGGCATAGGCATCGTCGGCAGCTCCAGCGGAACCTTGACCTTCGGGGTCGGGAGTTCCATCGCCAACACGAGCAGCAACGCCTTCTCCATCAGCAACTCGACGCCCAACGTCACCTACAACGGCACCATCAACCAGACCGCTGCTACCAGCGCGGTGGGGATCTCCGGCATGAGCGGCGGCAGCGCCACGTTCGGTGGAGCGATCACCGCCAGCACCGCCACCGCCTTTGCCATCAACCTGAGCGGCAACACCGGCGGCACAATCAAGTTCACCGGCGGGCTGGATCTGACCACGACCACCGGCACCGGCTTCAGCGCCACCGGGGGCGGCACGATCACAGTCGCGGCCGCAGGCACGGAGCAGATCACCACCGGCACCGGCCACACGATCAATCTCGACGGCGTCACCATCGGCACCGGCGGCATGGCGTTCGACAGCATCACGACAGGCGTTGCGCAAGCCACGGCGCTCAACTTCAATGCCGTCTCGGGCGGCCCCTTCCTGGGTGGCAATGTCACCATCGGCGGCACCGGTGGCGGCATCAACGGCCTTGCAATCAACGCTTCGTCATCGACCTTCACCATCACCAATCTGGTGACGACCAATGTCGCGGGCACCGATGTCAGCCTGACCAACAACACCGGCTCGATCGCGATCCTCGGTGGCGCCATCGCCAATTCGGGCACTGGCGACGGTGTCGTTGTTTCCGGCGGCAGCGCGACAATCGGTGTGGCGGCCAACATCTCCAGCTCGGCAACCGTGCCAGGCATAGCGGTCAAGGTCGACGGCACCACCGGCGGCTCGGTGACCTTCAGCGGCAGCGTCACCTCGACCGGCACCGGCAATCTTTTCGCGATCGGCTCGACGCTGCCCCCGGTCGGCGGCGCGATCAGCTTCATCGGCTCGACGCTGTCTGCGACGGGCGGCGGTGGCGCCGTCGTCACCGGCCTTGCCGGAACCGCGACGCTGAACGTCACAGCTCCGCTGTCGATCACCGGCGCCACTGCCACCGGCCTGGCCGTCGCCAATGTCGCCAGCACCGCATCGGCGACCTTCGGGGCGGTGACCGTGTCGGGCGCCACGGGCAATGGCATCGACATCACCAACAATGCCGGCGCCGTCACCTTCGGCACCACCAGCGTGACGATGGGTTCGACCGTCGGTCCAGCCGGCATCAACTTCGCCCTGACCAATGCCGATGTCACATTTGGAACAACCAATGTGACGATGGGCTCCGGCGCCAACCAGACCGGCATCGACTTCAGCGGTTCATCGACCACGGCCGATTTCGGCGTGACAACGATCACCGGCACCGGCGACCTCACCTCGCGCGGCATCGACCTGTCATCGACGACGGGCAACAAGACCATCACCTTTCTGCAGGGCTCCAGCATTTCCAATGCTGGTGTCGGCGTCGAACTGTCGTCGGGCGGCACGACGGCAACGTCGGCCAACGCCAACTTCACCTTCGGCGACGGCGACGCGACTGTGCTGCAATCCTCGATCACAGCGGCCAGTGGCGGCTACACGGTCAACACGATCGGGCTCGATCCGACGCTCGGCAATTATGATTTCGACGATGTCGCCTTCACCGGCAGCGCCAATCTGGCCAGCGCGGTCGGCGGGGTCGTCATGATTTCCCAGGACGGTGGCGTGATCGCTGCCGGCACCAACGGGCTCAGCGCCGCGGTGACCACGGTCACGGCCGCTCAGGCCGATGCCATGACCGGCACACTGACCTTCGCCTTTGTCGGCACGGTCGATCTGAGCGCCACGCCGTTCACGCTCGATTCGGGCCAGTCGATCACCGGCTTCGGCAACGGCAGTTCGATCATCACCTCCGGCACCATCCAGCCGATCAATGTCCAGGGCAATCTCGGCGCCACCGGTGGCAACGTCACCGGCAATGAGGGCGTGGTCAAGAGCACGGGCGGCGATACGTTGCAGCTGCTCGGCAGCAACCAGGTGCGCGACACCGCGTTCGACTTCACCGGCGGCAGCGGTTCGGTCTTCACCATCGACCAGAATGCTGCCGGCTTCAGCAATGTCGGCGGCATCGTCATCCAGGGCGTCACCGTCAGCAATGTCGCCACCGGCCAGACGGCGTTCAAGGTCGCCGGTCTCGACAGCAATTTGTCGATCACGGACAACAACGTCAACGTCGCCGGCACGCTGCTCGACGTCGATGGCGGCGCCGGCAACATCACGGTCACGCGCGGCACCTTGCCCAACAGCGGACCGGCGGGCACGCTGACCGGCGGCGGCATCTCGATCGCCAACCGCACCGGCGGCACGATCAACTTCACCGACAAGGTCACAGTCAACGGCAATGGCGCCTCGCTCACCAACAACGCTGGCTCTACGGTCACCTTCGCCGATCTGGACATCACCACATCGGGCGTGACAGCGTTCAGCGCCATCGGCGGCGGCACGGTCAATGTCGTGACCGGCACGATCAACGCCACCAACGCGCAGGCGGTGGCGCTCGATGGCATCACGGCCGGTATCAACTTCGCCTCGACAAGTGCCACATTCGCTTCCGGCAGCGGCATCGACCTGCAGAACCTGGCCGGCACGGCAAGCTTCGGCACCGGTACGCTGACCAACACCGGTTCGGGCACGTCGTTCAATGTCGGCTCGGGGACCGCAGCCAGCGGCGGCAACGCGACGACTTCCTATGGCGGCACGATTGCCAGCAACGGCACGGGCGCCGCGGCGTCGATCCAGAGCATGACCGGTGGCTCGGTGACGCTGTCGGGCAATCTCACCGATGCCAATGCTGCGGCCGGCGGCAACATTTTCGTTGCCGGCAACGACGCAGCCGCGATCACCTTCTCGGGCACCAGCAAGGTGATCAGCTCGGGCGCGACGGACGGCGTGAGCTTGGGCATCATTGGCAATTACGGCTCAGGCGCCCCGGCACTCAATACCAACAGCACGATCGACTTCACCCATGGCGGCCTTGATATATCGACAATGGCCGGGGCGGGCTTCGTCGCAATTGGCGATTTAGGCCCGGCTGGCGCAACCTCCACCATTATTACCGTCACCGGCGCGGGCAACAAGATCAATGCCGGCAGCGACGGGCTTGCTGTGTATGGTGCCAATGTCGGCAGCGCCGGCATTACCTTCGACAGCATCTCGGCGGACTCCACGATCCCCCTTCCCGGCGACCCCGGCGGTGCCGGAGTGACACTGTTGGGCGCCAATCTCGTCGGGGATGTCAACATCGGCGGCCTGAGGGATACTGGATACACCGGCGCCTGGCTGTACGCCCTGAGTGGCACCGGAGAGGTCAATTTCACCGGGACGATCGATCTCGACGTCCAATATGCCGGGTTCAATATCGGCGGTCCCGAGGTTGGTACCGTCAACATCGCCAATGTCGCCGGATCCACCCTGACCATCGATGGCGGCCAGTTCGGCATCATACAGAGCTCGCAGGGCGGGACCGTCAACGTCGGCATCAACGGCAGCGCCAGCATCACGAACACCACCCTCTCGGCTATCAGCCTCGGCGGCGGCAATGACCTGGCCTTCACCACGCTGACCTACAAAGGTTCGATCACGGTCGGTGTGGGCGCGGTGTTAAGCGCCACGGGCGATGCGACCCGTCTGAACATGAGCGGTTCCGTCGTTTCCACCACGTCATCGACGGCCTTCGACTTCTTTGGCCATGCCGAAGGCATATACGATATTTCGAGCACCATCGATCACAGCGGTGGCGAGGGTGTCGCCATCGGCGGCTCGGCCAACGGCACGGTCACCTTCTCCGGCACGTCGAAGATATTCAACACCGGCGCCAACGATGCCATCGTCAAGGCACCGTCGTACGTGATGGACCCGCAGACCAAGGGCACGCTCGCCTTCACCAATGGCGGCCTTGTCATCACCACCAGCAGCGGCGCCGGCTTCACCGCCAGCACCTTCGGTTCGGGAACAGTCAGCGTCACCGGCGCCGGCAACACCATCACGACCACGAACGGCGGCACGGCGCTGAAGCTTGGCGACGCGACGGCGGTCGTCGCCGGGGCGAAAGGCGCGACGGTTGGTGCCGGTGGTATCAAGTTCGATACGATTTCGGTCAATGGCGCGGCGACCGGCATATCGCTCAACAATGTCAGCGGCGGCGTAATCGATCTCGGCACGGTCAACCTGCTAGGCATCACCGGTGCCAATGCGCGCGGTGTCGACATTTCCGACACGCTCGGCTCGACGTTGAATTTCGCCAGCCTGAACATCGGGCTTGGCGCGGCGAACACCATCGGTCTCGACCTCAACGGCGCGTCGCTCGGCGCGAGCAACATCACCGCTGGCGATTTCGACGTCGACGGCGGCGGTTTTGCCGGCACGATCGGCATCGACATGGCCGACACGACCGGCACCGGCACGATCCAGCTCGGCGACACGGTCAACAACAATCCGGCGGGACAGACCTCCAAGATCGAAAATGTAGGCTATGGGGTCCAGTTCTCCAGCGCCACCAACGCCCAGCTCGTGTTCGGCGACGGCGCCGGCCCGGCCGAATCGTCGATCAAGACCACAGGCGGCCAGGTCATCCACGCCACCGACACTTTGCCGACCAACGGCGACTACAATTTCAACGACGTCAATTTCGATGGCGACATTTCGAACCTGTCCTCCTACAAGGTCTACTATGTCACGGCCGATGCCACCGCCCTTGGCGACGGCAGTCTGCTCAATCCAGGCACCTACGCCAACGCCCAGACGTCTTCGGCCAATGTCATTGTGCTGATCGACAAGACCGTCGACGGCGGCCAGGCGACGATCGACCTCGGCGCGACGTCGTTCCAACTCGATGACGGACAGGTGCTGCTCGCCTTCAAGAGCAACGACGCGGCGATCGATGTCTCCCAGCTCGGGGTCGACACCAGCGCCGGCGCGTCGCCGGCGTTCCACTTCACCACGGTGCAGAATTCGCCCATCATCGCGGCGCCGGCGGGCATCGACACGCTGCGGCCGGTCCTGCAGAGCAATAACGCCACGCAGGTCATCAATCTGGCGACATCAGGCAGCGGCATCTTCACGGGCGGCATCCAGAACCTGATCGTCAGCAATCTCGGTTCCGGTGCGGGCGTTGCCGCCAACGCGACCGGCGCCTCCAGTTTCTTCGTCAGGAACAACACCATCACCGCCGGCGGCAACGCGCTCGATTTCTCCACCACGGGAGCTCCGGCCAATACGCTTCTGCTTTCGATCGACGGCAACACGCTCAGGTCGACCGCGTCCGGACTGGCGGCGTCGTTCACCGGCCAGAACATCGATGCCGACCTGAATTCAATTGCGATCAGCTCGTTTGCCGGCAATACGGTGACCGGGGGCGCCGGCAGTGGCGGCATCGCCTTCAGCAATGTCCGCTTCGATTCCGACGGCGCCGGCGGCACCGTCAGCGCCGGCACGCTCGGCATCGGTAACCCAGGCGCTCGCGTCCAGGGCAATGGCCTCAGTTTCACCAACACCAGCGGTACCCTTAATCTGGGCACGCTCAGCCTTGCCAACAATGGCGGCACCGGTGTCATCGCCAACACCAAAACCACCACCTTCACGCTGAACAACACCGGTGGCGTGGTCACCACCACCAACGGCGCGGCGTTCGATCTCGATCCGCTGACCGTCAACATGACGTTTGCCACCGTAAACGCCAGTGGCGGCGCGAGCGGCATCATCTTCGACGGCGTCGCTGGTACCTTCACCGTTACTGGCGCGACCGCCATCGGCAACACGACAGGCTTTGGCATCGATGCCGTCAACACCAACACCAACACCGGCACCTTCAACTTCAACACGGTGACGGTGAACAATGCCACCGTCCCCAACACAGGCGGCGGCATCCGAGTCCAGACCGGCACGCTCAACGTCACCGGCCTCGCCAACATCGACACGACCAGCGGCGTTGGCCTCTCGCAGGCCGGCGGCACAACCAGCTTCACCAACGGCTTGACCATCGACACCACCGCCGGCACCGGCATTCTCGCCACCGGCGGCACGATGGGCATCACCGCTACGGCTGCCGCCCAGACGGTGAACGCAACCGGCGGCACAGCGATCAATCTCTCCGGTGTCGCCGCCACCATCGCGCTCGATTCGACCTCGTCGGCCGGTGGCATCAACAATGTCAGCCTGACCGATGTCACGGGCATTGTTGGACTTGGAACTGGTGCGCTGAGCGGCGCAACGGGCGCGTCGTTCAATGTCGTCGGCGGCACGGCTGCCGTGAGCTATTCGGGCACGGTCAACAATTCGGGCGCATTCAGTCCGGCGCTGAATGTCCAGAGCCGGCTTGCCGGCGCCGGCATCGTCGCCCTGAGTGGTAATCTGACGGCCAGCGGGCTGGGCGTATCGCTGAACAACAATGCAGGCGGTACGGTGACGGTGTCCGGCGCCTCGAACAGCTTTACCGGTGGAGGCACCGGCATATCGATCACCGCCAACACCGGCGGCACCTACAACATCAGCGGCGCCAGCTACGCCATCGGCATGAGCAGCGGCGGGCTTGGCGTCGATATTGCCGGCAACAGCGCCCCGGTGACGGTCAATTTCAACGGCGGCGGGCTGGCGATCGTGACCTCGGCAGGCGCCGGCTTCAATGCCACGGGCTCCGGCACGATCAGCGTCACCGGCGTGGGCAACTCCATCGCCACGGGCACCGGTGTGGCGATGAACCTGAGCGGCGTCACCGTCGCGGCCACCGGCATGAATTTTTCCTCGACCAGCAACGGCGCCGGCGGCAACAGCGCCGTCGTCCTCACCAACGTGATCGGGTTGGGGACGATCAATCTCGGCGCCGGCACGCTGGTCGGCGGCAGCGCGGCAACCATCGCTGTCAGCGGCGGCACCGCCAACCTCAACTATACCGGCAATGTCAGCCAGTCGAACAATGCCACCCTCGTCAGCGTCACGGGCGGGCACAGCGGCTCGCTCAACTTCGCTACCGGTACGCTGTCGGCGACGAACGGTACCGGCCTGCAGTTCGACAATGCGGACGGCATCTACAGTTTCGTCGGCACGACGACGCTCAATGGCGGCAATGCCAGCGTCGACATCCTCAACGGCTCGGGCGGCACGTTCAATTTCGGCACCGGCACCTCGATCATCAGCCCCAGCGGCACGGCGTTCAACGTCAATGGCGGCACCGCCACCGTCACCTATGCCGGCACGATCACGCAAGCCACCGCCGGCCAGCGCATGATCGTCGTCGCCGACACCGCCGGCGGTTCGGTGAATTTCACCACTGCCGTGGCGAACGGGCTCAACGACACCGGCGGCACCGGCATTGTGATCGACGGCGCGGCGGGCAGCGTCACCGTCAACAATGCCAGCCTGACGGGCACGGCCGGCATCACCATTCTCGGCGATTCGACCAACAATGCGACCGGCACCTACACTTTCAACAA
Source organism: Mesorhizobium sp. M0088 (assembly GCF_040322895.1). Lineage (NCBI taxonomy): Bacteria > Pseudomonadati > Pseudomonadota > Alphaproteobacteria > Hyphomicrobiales > Phyllobacteriaceae > Mesorhizobium > Mesorhizobium sp. M0088. Next base: position 179,770 of record NZ_JAMYUI010000012.1, on the reverse strand, counting down.
TGTCGCCATCCAGACCGACGCGGGGGCTGCGAACAATGCCTTCGTCGTCGATGGCGACCAGGGCACGCCAGGCAATGACGACGTCAGCGCGGTCGTCAACCTGAACAATGTCGACATCACCAACCCTGGCGGCAATGTCGCCAACATCCGCGGCATGGCCGGCGGCTCGGTCAATTTCGACAGCGCCAGTTCGATCACTCGCAACGACGGCGGGCTGGGCATTGCCGTGCTCAGCAACGTCGGCGGCACGATCAACTTCGGCGGCGCGGTCAAGACGCTCTCGACCGGTGTCAACGCCGCCGTCATCATGACCAGCAACCCCGGCGCCACCATCAACTTCACCAATGGCGGGCTGGTTATCACCACAACGAGCGGCGACGGCTTCAACGCGACCGGCGGCGGCACGGTGACGGTGCAGGGCACCGGCAACACGATCACCTCCGGCACAGGCACGGCGCTCAACGTCGTCAACACGACGATCGGCGCCAGCGGGCTGAATTTCCAGAGCATTTCGGCGAATGGCGGCACCAACGGCATCGTGCTCAACAATACGGGCTCGGGTGGATTGACCGTTACAGGTGTCGGCACCACCGCCGGCTCGGGCGGCACAATTCAGAACACAACCGGGCGCGGCGCCAGTTTCATCAGCGCGAGCAACATCACGTTGAAGAACATGAATTTCACCAATGCCGGCACCGACGATCTCGATGCCGACAATTCGGGGCTTTCGACTGGTGACAACCTCACGACCAACGCGGCCATCCATCTTCAAAACGTCTCTACGGCGACGCTGGACCGGATCGCCATTTCGGGCGGCGCCGAGCAAGGCATCAACGGCAATACGGTTTCGAACTTCACGCTCAGCAACAGCAGCATATCGAATGCGGGCAATGGAGCGGACGAAGATGGCATCCATTTCTACAACATGTCCGGCACCAGCGCGGTCACCAACACCACGATCACAGGCAGCGGCGACGACAACTTCCAGCTGCAGACCCAGTCCGGCACGCTCGCGCTGACGATTTCAGGCGGCAGCTCGACTGGCGCCGTGCTTGGCAGCGGGTATCTGTTCGGCATCCGTGGAACGTCGAACGCCACGATCAACTTCTCGGGTGCCAATTCGAGCAACAACTTCAGCGGTGGCATCGTCGCCGATGCATTCGACAACTCCACAATGAACCTGAACGTCATCAACAGCACTTCGAGCAGCAACAACGATCAGCTGTCCGTCAGCGCCGGGGACAACAGCGATGTGAGCCTCGTCGCCACCGGCAACACGCTGAGCAGCACGGCGGCGGGCGACTTCGTCGTGGTGAGCCTGCTCGGGTCGGCGTTCGACAACGGCTTTACTTTTGACGCTCGACTTGAAAGCAATACCATCACGGTCGCAAACGGGCTGACAGCGGATGGCATATCCGTATTCAATGCCGGCGGCGGCGCCATGCGGGTCGGAATCAAAAACAACTCCATCGACTATGCCGGCACGCAACGCGCCATCCTTGTCCAGACCGGACAGGACGGCGCCGGCAGCATCCTGGCCCAGATAACCGGCAACGCGATTGACATCAAACTGGATGGGACCGGAGATGCGGCTGCTGGCATTCTCGTCCAGTCAGCCGTCACGGACCCGGAGGGAAATGGTGCATCTGTCGATCTGAGCATAGGCGGCGCCGGCGCGCTCGCGAACATCTTTACGCATTCGCTTGGCGGCACCATGGCGGCTGGTGACATCCGGGTACGTCAGCGCAACAACGGGACGATCAACCTTAGCGGCTATGCTGGGGGCGCCATGGATACTGCTGCCGTGATCGCTTATCTGAACGGCCGCAATACAGTTGTTTCTGCATCTACCGCGACGGCGCAAACGAGCGGATTTACCGGGCTTGCCACGCCGCCGTTCCCATGATGGCTACGTTGATGAGGTAGAAAGGCCACCATTTGGTGCGACGATCTACAACCCTGGGTATACACTGCCTTCCTGCGCCTCTCGTTATTTAAATACTGTCTATTATTTTATAATAGTACTTGGTTTGTTAGAAACCCAAGTAGACTTCTATGTCGTTCCGTGTATTCTTCTGGTATCTAATGAGGGCGCGAGACATGGCCGAGCCATTTCTATCGGAAATCAGGATTATGTCCTTTGTCTTCCCGCCCAAGGGTTGGGCGCTCTGTAACGGGCAGCTTTTGCCGATCAACCAGAACCAGGCGCTATTTTCACTGCTCGGAACCACTTTCGGCGGTGACGGCCAAGTCAATTTCGCGCTGCCCGATTATAGGGGGCGTATCCCGATCCACGTTGGGAGCGGTCACACACTAGGCGAGCGCGGTGGCGAGCAAAGCCATACGCTGTCGATTTCCGAAATACCGACACACGTTCACTTTGCGCAGGCAAGCACAAACACCGGTAGCAGCCAGGATGGTGCGGGGAACGTTTTGGGGGTGGTTCCGGGGCGGCTGTATAGCGATTTCGCGAACGTGACGACGCTGAGCCCGAGCACAATTACCAGTGTCGGCGGCAGTCAGGCACATCTCAACATGCAGCCGTTCCTGACGCTGAGCTTCTGCATTGCCCTGCAGGGCATTTTCCCTTCGCCGAATTAAGGAGGCGCGATCATGGCACAGCCTTATATTGGTGAGATACGCATGTTTGCCGGCAATTTCGCCCCGGCCGGCTGGATGTTCTGCGAGGGACAGCTTCTGCCGATCTCGGAGAACGAGACACTGTTCCAGCTGATTGGCACGACCTATGGCGGCGATGGCCAGAGCACCTTCGCGCTGCCCGACCTGCGAGGCCGTGTTCCGCTCCATCAGGGCAGCGGCTTCATCCTTGCGGAGACGGGAGGCATAGAGGAAGTCAATCTGACAATTTCCCAGATTCCTTCACACAGCCATCCAATGGTCGCGTCCCTGAATATTGGTCAAGATACCAGTCCCAGCGGGAAGGTCGTTGCACAGATTGGCGGTGGCGCCTTGCCCTACATCCAGGACACGACCGATACCAACATGGCCCAGCAGGCTGTAACAGCCGTTGGCGGCAGCCAGCCGCACAACAATTTCCAGCCGTATCTTTGCATCAGCTTTATCATTTCACTTTTCGGCATCTTTCCGTCGCCCACCTGAGAGGACATCATGGCTGACCCGTTCGTCGCCGAAATCCGGATCTTTCCGTTCAATTTCGCGCCCAGGGGCTGGGCGTGGTGCGACGGGCAGTTGCTGCCGCTGTCGCAGAACACGGCGCTGTTTTCGCTGCTAGGCACCACTTATGGCGGCGACGGCAAGTCCAATTTCGCTTTGCCCGATCTGCAAGGCCGTGCGCCGATGTTCTGGGGTCAGGGGCCGGGCTTGTCCCTGCACGATCTTGGCGAGCCTGGCGGTACGGAAACGGTAACCCTGCTCGAATCGGAAATTCCTAACCACACTCACGCAATGCGCGACCATGACATTGATCTGGGCGAGCTCAATGCGCCGTCATCGACGCGAAGCCTGGCCAAATCCACCAACGCAACAATCTATACCCCGGCGGCCAACCTGACGCAGATGAGTCCTCAATCGCTCCCCCCCGCCGGCGGCGACCTGCCACACAACAATCTGCAGCCCTATCTGACGCTCTATTTCTGCATCGCACTGCAAGGCGTCTTCCCACCAAGAACCTGAATTCCGAGCCAACAGGGCAGGGACCAATACGATGGCCAAGAAAGCAGCATCAGAGTCGAAAGCCCCCGCCGCGAAGACGCCAGCGCCAAGGGCGGCTTCCAAGGCCAGGGATGGCGGGCGTCCGGTGCGCTCCGGTCCCGCGCCCGTCTACCAGCACAAGCCGGCCGGCACGTCGTTTTTCGAACTGTCGCGGCTGATGGTGGTGGGGATCGATTCCGCCAAGGGGCAGTTGATCCAGAAGGCGCAGCTTTCGCCGAACGGGCCATGGCCTTCGGCCTGGTCGTTCATCGCGCCCGGCGCCTGGGTGATCATGACGGCGGGCCTCACCAAGGACGGCCGTGTCGCCGTGGTCGCGCAGCCATCGGGAACCACCAATCTGTCCTTCATCACCGAAGACGCCAACCAGATCGGCCCGGTCGAGAAATGGACCGCGCCGATGGGCATCGGCACGCCGCCCGGCGCCACCTCCTATCAGAAGCTTTCGATGGCGCGCGATGCCGACGGCCGCATCGAGGTCTTCGTCACTGACAATCAGGGCCGCATCTGGTGGATCTACCAGAATCCGGACCAGATCGTGCAGGTGCAGAAAACCATCACGCCGCCGGGCACGACGACACCGATCGTCGTCACCGTCGACGTGCTGACGCCGCCGGCCAAACCGTGGAGCGACTGGATCCAGATCCCCGGCGGGCTGGTGACGGTTTCGGCGATACGCCAGGGCGACGGCCGCATCGCCCTGTTCGGCATCAATTCGAACCTGCATCTCTATCGCTGCCAGCAGGCGAAGGCGCAGGCCCTGAAGGCCGCCGACTGGACGGGTTGGGTGCAGATCGACACGACCCAGACAGGTGGCTTCATCGAGATGGCGCCGGTCGTCGGCCCGCTGGGCGCCACCAATCTGTTCGCCCTGACCCAGAACGGCCAGGTGCTGCACACGCGCCAGATGCCCGCCGGATCGGATACGTGGACGCAGTGGGCGACACCCGGCTACTCCAGGGCGCCCAACCTTGCGCTTGCCGCCGGCATCCAGGGCGACGGCGATATCGTGCTGGTCGCCGCCGACCAGCAGCACTTCCTCCAATTCAACGCGCAATGGGATGCCTATACCCAGAACTGGTCGGGATGGCGCGATTTCGGCGCATCCCTTCGCTCGACGCGCCTGACGCTCAACTACAATGCCGACGGCCGGCTCGCTTTGTTCAGCCTGGCGCTCATGCCGGACGGCACCAACGGCCTGTGGACGATCAACCAGATGGGCATCGACAGTTCCGAATGGGAGTATAACTGGACGTCGCTGACCGACAACAATCTCAAGCAGATCGTCGTCGTGCGCGACCTGACGCCGCCGGTCTGACGGTTGATTTACGCCAGCGTGGCGCAAGCGAAGCAGGCCCGTCCGGTCTGGCCCCGGTCTGACACGGCCGGGCTCGGCTTCCGCGCTGCGACGGAAGCGGATTTGCCGTTCCTGTCGCGGCTCTATGCCTCGACCCGCTTCGAAGAACTCGCAGTGACGTCGTGGAGCGAGGCGCAGAAGGCCGAATTCCTCGGCATGCAGTTCCAGGCCCAGCATGCGCATTACCGAAAACACTATCCCGAGGCCGACTGGCTGGTGGTGGAACGCGATAGCGAAGACATCGGCCGCCTCTATGTCGAGCGCTGGCCAAGCCAGCACCGCATCATCGACATTGCCTTCCTGCCGCATCATCGCCGCAAGGGCTACGGCACCGCACTGCTCTGTGACCTCATCGACGAGGCATGGTTAGCCGGCAAATCAGCATCGATCCATGTCGAGAAGCACAATCCGGCGAGACGGCTTTATGCCGCGCTGGGCTTCGCGGTCGTCGAGGACAAGGGCGTTTATGACCTGATGGACTGTGCGCCGGGGGCGGCGGGGCTGGTATGTGACGGCGAGCATCGCAAGCGGCGGCTCTCACCAGCTTCGTCATCCTAGGGCGGAGCAAGGAGCGGAGCGACGCGGCGCAGACCCTAGGATGACGAACGAAGAGGAGAGGCTTCAGCTAATTTCGAAGCGATCAGACCCTCCCTGCGTCAAGCCTCTAATTGAACACCGCTTCGTAAAGCCGCCCGGTCGCATCGGCGGCGACCGGCACGATGAAGATCTCGTGGCTGCCGCTTTCCCCCGTGAAAAGATAGGTCGCCTGCGGCAATGCGATTTCGCGCGGGCCTTTGAACAGCAGCGAGAAACCGCCACCCGGGCGCGGGCTGGCGGCGATGGGCTTGACCGCGCTCAGTTCGAGCGGGATCTGCCGGCCCCCGGCTTCGACGGTGAAGGTTTGTCCCTGCTCGAAATCCGACACCGACGCCATTCCGTTTCCCTCAATCTGTCCGCTGGAGCGGTTCAGCGTTCGGATCGCTGATCCGGCTTTTGTTTCTTCGCAATTGCCAAGGGAAAACCGCTCCACACTTTTCCTGGAATTTGCTCCAGCGGAGGCACTGTCGCCGCTTCGCCGCAAGCTGTCCAGAGGCGGGCAGGCCGGCGGTCGCGCTCCCCAAGACAATCGGCCGCCGCAAAACCCCAAAATACAGCACCGCCTGTCCTTTTATGCGCGCAAGAGACGCTGTAGTACTTTGTTCCTGCGCGGGATTCCTTTCGATCCAAGATCAGCGCAAACAAGCATAGATCCCGGCTTCGGGACCATTGGCAGCCTGATGGGCGTGCGGGAGACGGATGATGGCGGATGCAAAGACGAACGGGACGGGCGATGCGTTGCCGCTGTTCTATTCGAGGCCCGAGGCGCTCAATCCGGCGCGGCACGGCTCGCTTGGCCTGACCGCGCGCAGCGACTTCGGCTTCGCCCGCTCTGCGCACGCCATTCCGGTGGTCGCGTCGGAAATGCCGGCGGCGATGCGCTCCTACCCGATCGTCTTTATCGGCCCGGCCAAGTCGCCGGTGATCATCACCGGTGTGCGCCAGAACGAGAACCTGTTCGTCGATGCCGACGGCAAATGGACCGCGCCGCACTACATCCCCGCCTATGTCCGCCGCTATCCCTTCATCCTGGCCGAAGACCCGACATCGGCCGGCCGGCTGACGCTGTGCGTCGAACGGGCCAGCGACCGGGTCGTCGACCAGTTGCCGGCGCCGTCCCGCGATGACAAGATCCTGCCGTTCTTCACCGGCAACGAGCCGACCGAAGCGACCAAACAGGCGCTCGCCTTCTGCAACCAGTTCCAGATCGACTTCAGAGCCACCCGCGAGATGGTCGAAAAGATCGATGCACACAGCCTGTTTTCACCGCGCCAGAGCAAGGTGACGCTGGAAGGCGGCGAGGTGCTCAACCTCACCGATTTCCAGGTGATCGACGAGCCGGCCTTCAACAGATTGAGCGACGAGGCGTTTCTCGACCTGCGCAAATCAGGCGCGCTCGGCCTGCTCTATTGCCACCTCGCCTCGACCAACAGCTGGACCTCGCTGGTGCATCAGGCGTCGCTGCGGAAGGCGGATGGGCGAAGAGCGCCTGAGGAAAACGGTGCGGTTTTCTCGGCGTAACCTTCCACTCGATGCGTCCGGGCGGACAGCCGGCTAGGCAGCAACCCTTCTGTCGTGCCGCCCTTCGCTGATCTCCTCGGCGAGCTTGTCGCAGAACGCCTCGAGATCGCCGGGGTTGCGGCTGGTGACAAGTCCCTGGTCGGTAACGACCTTGCTGTCCTCCCACAGACCGCCGGCGTTGATCACATCGGTCTTGATCGATTTGTAAGATGTGACCCGGCGACCCCTTACGATGCCGGTCTCGATGAGAAGCCAGGGCGCATGAAAGATCGCGCCGACGACCTTCTTGGCCGACCAGAACGATTCGATGAAGCCCAGGGCCTTTCGCTCGACACGCAGCAGATCGGGATTGATGACCCCGCCGGGCAGGACGATCGCGTCATAGGCGTCCGCTCGCGCCTCATCCAAAGTCTTGTCGACGGGAACTTCTCGGCCCCAGTCCTTGAGATCCCAGCCTCTGATCTTGCCGCTTGCGAGCGACACGACATCGACCTTGGCGCCCGCCTCGCGCAGCTTCTTCAGCGGCACCTCAAGTTCGGATTGCTCGAACCCGTTCGTCGCCAGGATAGCGACGTGCTTGCCGGAAATGTCCTGCATGGCTTTCTCCATCGTTGCGTTGATGGAGCGCTAACGAGGCGAGGCGGGAACCGTTCCTCGCTGTAATTTTATGTGACTCCTGGGGAATTCCGCCGAAACTCTTAGCCAGGCAAGCCCAAAAACGAAAAAGCCGCGGAGTTCCGCGGCTTTTCGATGCTTAGTCCCCTGGAGGAAACTGGAGCGGGTGAAGCGATTCGAACGCTCGACCCCAACCTTGGCAAGGTTGTGCTCTACCCCTGAGCTACACCCGCTCGCACGGCGTCTTGGCCGCAAGCCGGGCCTATATGGCTGAAGAGCGCGGCGATTGCAACAGGGAAATCGCAGGCTTTTTGTGACACGCCGCGCCGGGCCGGCAAGCCGCCGGCGGGCGGCGGGGCGCCAGCGCGAAGGGCGGTGCCGCTCCCCATGATGTCGCATGACGGTCTTGTGTCGGCTGCCCCATTGGCCGTAAACGGCTGGCTTGAGAAACGGAACGAAACCGATGCCGAAGACCGAAGCCGATTTGATGGCCTTTCTCGCTGAACTCGGGATTGCCGCCTCGACGAAGCGCCATCCGCCGCTCTACACGGTCGCGGATTCGCAGGCGTTGCGCGGCGAAATCGCCGGCTCGCACACGAAGAACCTGTTCCTGAAGGACAAGAAGGATAATTTCTTCCTGGTCACCGTCGGCGAGGACGCGGTCGTCGACCTGAAGCAGATCCACCAGGTGATCGGCGCCGCCAGCCGGGTCTCCTTCGGCAAGCCGGAGATGCTGATGGAGCTGCTCGGCGTCACACCGGGCGCCGTGACGGTCTTTGGCGTCATCAACGACACGGCAAACAGGGTCAAGCTCGTGCTCGACAAGGATTTGATGGAGCATGCGGTGATCAATGGGCATCCGCTGACCAATGAGGCGACGACATCGATCGCGGCGCGGGACCTGATCAGATTCGTCGAGGCAACCGGGCACGATGCTGCTATCTTGAAAGTCTCCGTGTGATCGCCACATGGATGGCTTGAGTCAGATGGTCTGAAGCATAGGGCGCCTGGCCGCCGGCCGGCGGCGCCACGGAAGGGTAAAGAGATGAGCGACAACAATCCGTTCGGCGGCTCCTTTGGCGGTAATGGCGGCCAGTACACCACCTCGGTGCAGTATGGTGGAGCGGCGCCGGCGCCGGCGAAAGTCGCGCTTGGCGATGCGCCCGCCGCTCCCGCCGATGTGATCAAGGACACGACGACGGCTGCCTTTGCCGCCGATGTCATCCAGGAATCGCGCCGCCAGCCGGTGCTGGTCGATTTCTGGGCGCCCTGGTGCGGGCCTTGCAAGCAGCTGACGCCGCAGTTGGAGAAGGCGGTCAAGGCCGCCGGCGGCAGGGTCAAGCTGGTCAAGATGAACATCGACGACCATCCCTCGATCGCCGGCCAGCTCGGCATCCAGTCTATCCCGGCGGTCATCGCCTTCAAGGACGGCCAGCCGGTCGATGGCTTCATGGGCGCCATCCCGGAGAGCCAGATCAACGAATTCATCACCAAGGTCGGCGGCAAGGGCAATGGCGCGCCGCCGGTGGCGGAAGCCCTGGCCGCGGCGACCGAAGCGCGCGAGGCCGGCGACATGCAGACCGCGGCCGACATTTATGACGCCATCCTGGCGCAGGCGCCGGAGACGATCGAGGCGATCGCCGGACTGGGCGAACTGTTGTTCGACGCCGGCGACACGGAAGGCGCCGAGGCGCTTTTGGCAACAGCCCCGGAGGCCAAGAAGGATGCGCCGCCGCTGGCAGCCCTGCGCGCCAGGATGGCGGTTGCGGCGCAAGCGGCGGCTCTCGGCAATCCAGCCGAGTTCGAGCGCCGGCTGGCGGAAAATCCTGGGGATCATCAGGCGCGCTTCGATCTGGCCATGATCCAGAACGCCAACGGCGACCGCACTGCGACCGCAGACAATCTGCTGGCCATCATCAAGGCCGACCGAAGCTGGAACGAGGATGGCGCCAGGACGCAATTGCTGCAGCTGTTCGAGGCATGGGGCATGACCGACGAGGCAACGCTTGCCGCGCGCCGCAAATTGTCGGCATTGCTGTTTTCCTGAGCCGTTTGCCGGTTGTTTTGCCGCACGGGCTTGGCGTCGGCCATGACTGCGCCAGATTAGAACTGCCATGACGCGCTTCTGGTGAAGCGATCGGAGGAATATGGTGCAAGCGGGAAACGCGCATTACCGGCTCGCCAAGGATTTGCCGTCGACGATCCCGATCTTTCCGCTCGAGGGTGCGCTTTTGCTGCCGGGAGGGCGCATGCCGCTCAACATCTTCGAGCCGCGCTATCTGCAGATGGTGGACGAGGCGATTGCCGGCTCGCGGCTCATCGGCGTCATCCAGCCCAGTCTCGACGGCGCCTTGCGCGGCGATGGCGAGCCGGAACTCTGCAATGTCGGTTGCGCCGGGCGCATCATCGCCTTTTCCGAGAGTGGCGACGGCCGCTACCTGATTTCGCTGCAGGGCGTGTGCCGGTTCCGCATCGCCCACGAATTGACCGTCAAGACGCCGTTTCGCCAGTGCAAGCCCGCGCCTTTCCTTGCCGATCTCGACGAGGATCAGGCGGACAACGAGATCGACCGGCCATCGCTGCTCAAGGCGTTTCGCGCCTATCTGCAGGCCAACGATTTGGAGGCCGACTGGGAAAGCGTCAGCCGCGCCGAAAATGCCATGCTGGTCAATGCGCTGTCGATGATGGCGCCCTACGGGCCGGCCGAGAAACAGGCGCTGCTCGAAGCAGCCGACCTGAAGACCCGGGCGGAGACGCTGATCGCCATCACCGAAATGGCGCTGGCGCGCGAGAATGAGGACTTTGGCTCGAGTTTGCAGTAAGATGTGTCGATATTCAGGTGAGACCGGCCTGCAAGTGGCGGCTTCCTGCGCTTCCCCGTTCTACCGCGTTGCGGTAGAACTGAGCTCACGTACGAAAAGTACGCTCCGCTCCGGTTCTCGGTATCAGCCATTTTCGACTCGGCCTGACCTGAATCTCGGCACATCTTAGGCCCGCAACTGGCTGGGAAGAGAATCTTATGGCGGCGGACGGACGTGACGAGAGGAAGGTCGATCCCAAGCTGCTGGAGCTGCTGGCCTGCCCGCTGACCAAGGGGCCGCTGGCCTGGGATCCAGAGCGCGGCGAACTGATTTCCAGGGTCGCCAAGATTGCCTATCCGGTGCGTGACGGCATCCCGATCATGCTGCCCTCCGAGGCGCGGACGCTTTCGGTGGAGGACGTGCTCGCCCCGCCGCCGCCACGCTTGGGTGGGCCGGGCTGAGTTCTTGCACCACAGGCTGGTGAGGTGGGCGGGACAGCACCCCCCTCTGGCCTACCGGCCATCTCCCCCGCAAGGGGGGAGATTGGATGTAGTCTCGGCTTTCGCTAATCTCCACGGTTGCTGGAATGTGCGAAAGCGCCAAAGCTGCCAATCTCCCTCCTTGCGGGGGAGATGTCCGGCAGGACAGAGGGGGGTGCTGTCCCGCTGCCATCGAAGTTTTTGACACTACTGAAAATTCCGCCCCTTGGGCATGACCCTTTCCGCTTCTTCGGACAGCGTTGCGAGATCCTGCCGGATCGGTGCGCTTTGTTTGGCGGGGCTGGAGTGATCCGAACGCTCCTTGGCGAGGTCTCCCGGAGGAGCCGCTGGTGCGGCTTCGCTGACCTTCTCCAGAAGCACGGTCAGCCAGGGCGTCAGATCCTCGATCCTCTCGGCGACGATGTGGACCACGCCCGATTCCGACTGCAATTTTCCGGTGACCTTGACGAACCGGGCGCCCATGACGATGGGTCGGTAACGGTCGAAGGTTCTTTGCCAGAAGATGACGTTGGCCACCGCCTTGTCGTCCTCCAGTGTCAGGAAGATCGCATTGCCCTTGCCGGGGCGCTGCCGCACCAGCACGAGGCCGGCGACGGAGACGCGCCTGCCGTCACGCACGGAAGGCAGGTTCGCATTGGGAATGACGCCGGCGCGGTCGAGCCGCTCGCGCAGGAAGGCGACCGGATGCGCCTTCAGCGACAGGCCGAGCGCGCGGTAATCATGGATGACATGCTCGCCGAGCGGCATTTTCGGCAGCTTCGTCTCGGGCTCCAGCTCGCGCAGGCGAAGCGCCGGCTGGTCGAACAGCGGCAGCCTTTCGGCGGCGCTCTTGCCGTCGAGCGCGCGCACCGCCCACAACGCTTCGCGACGATCAAGGCCGAGCGAGCGGAAGGCATCGGCCTGCGCCAGTTTTTCGATCTCGCCGACATCAAGGCCGGAGCGCAGCCAGACATCCCGGACGGATCCGTAGCCTGAGCCGCGCCGTTCGACGAAGGCCGCCATGCGCTCCTTCGACAGGCCCTTGATCTGGCGGAAGCCGAGCCGGACGGCATGCTTCGTCTCGATGACGCCGCGCATTTCGGCATGGCGCGGGAGGATACGGGCCGGATCGAACGGCGCCTTTTCCAGCGTACAATCCCACACCGAAAAATTGACGTCGACGTCGCGAATGTCGACGCCATGGTCGCTTGCGTCGCGCACCAACTGGGCCGGCTGGTAAAACCCCATCGGCTGTGAATTCAGGATCGCGGCGCAGAACACGTCGGGATAGAAGGTCTTGAACCAGCAGGAGGCATAGACGAGCAGGGCGAAGGAAGCGGCATGGCTTTCGGGAAAGCCATATTCGCCAAAGCCCTCGATCTGCTTGAAGCAGCGCTCGGCGAAGTCCTTCGTGTAGCCTTTGTCGACCATGCCTTCGATCATGCGGCGACGATAATTGCCGATGGTGCCGGTGCGCTTGAAGGTGGCCATGGCACGGCGCAGTTCATCGGCCTCGCCCGGCTTGAAGCCGCCGGCAACGATGGCGATCTTCATCGCCTGTTCCTGGAACAGCGGCACACCAAGCGTCTTGCTGAGGATCGCCTCCAGCTCCGGCTTTTGATACTCGGCCTGCTCCTTGCCTTGCCGGCGGCGCAGATAGGGGTGGACCATGTCGCCCTGGATCGGGCCCGGCCGCACGATCGCCACCTCGATGACAAGGTCATAAAAGGTTTTCGGCTCAAGGCGCGGCAGCATCGACATCTGGGCGCGCGATTCGATCTGGAAGACGCCGAGCGTGTCGGCGCGGCAGATCATCTTGTAGACCTGCTTGTCCTCCGGCGGCAGGGTGGCCAGCACATAGGGCTGCCCATACGGGTCCCTCGCCTTTGGATAATGCTCAGTGAGCAAGGTGAAGGCGCGTTGCAGGCAGGTCAGCATGCCGAGCGCCAGCACGTCCACTTTCAGGATTTTCACTGCGTCGAGATCATCCTTGTCCCACTCCACCATCTTGCGCTGGTCCATCGCCGTCTTGACGATGGGCACGATCTCATCGAGCCGGTCCCTTGTGATGACGAAGCCGCCGACATGCTGCGACAAATGGCGGGGAAACCCCATGATCTCGTTGGCGCGTTCCATCACATGCCGAGACACCGGATCGGTGCGGTCGAGGCCGCCGGCGCGGGCTTCCTTCTCGCCGAGCTCCGAGGTCGACCAGCCCCAGATCGAGCCGGAAAGGGACGTCCTGATATCCTCGGACAGGCCCATTGCCTTCGACACTTCGCGCAGCGCCGACCGGCCGCGATAGCTGATGACGGCGGCGGCAAGTGCTGTGCGCTTGCCGCTGTATTTCGTATAGATGTATTGCATCACCTCTTCGCGTCGCTCATGCTCGAAGTCGACGTCGATATCCGGCGGCTCGTTCCTCTCCTCGGAAATGAAGCGCTCGAAGAGCGTATCGATCTTGTCGGGTCCGACTTCGGTGATGCCGATGCAGAAGCAGATGATCGAATTGGCGGCCGAACCACGTCCTTGGCAGAGAATGCCCTGGCCACGGGCGAATTTGATGATGTCGTAGACGGTCAGGAAATAGCGGGCGTAGTTGAGGCGCTCGATGAGAGTGAGCTCTTCCTGGATGCGCTTGATCACCGAATCCGGCACACCCGCCGGATAGCGGTTGGCCGCTCCCTCCCGAGCCAGCCGCTCCAGTTCAGCCTGTGGGCCAAGACCCGATTCCGTCGGCTCGTTCGGATAATTGTACTGAAGGTCGCTCAACGAAAAGGTCAATTCTTCCGCAAACCGCAAGGTCTCGGCCAATGCTTGCGGATGCCTGCGGAACAGGCGCGCCATCTCCATTGGCGGCTTCAGATGACGCTCGGCATTGGCGGTGAGTTGCAGCCCGACCTCGGCGACGGGCGTGTTGAGGCGGATCGCGGTCAGCACGTCCTGCAGCGGGCGCCGTTCGGCCGTGTGGTAGAGAACGTCGTTGGTCGCCATCAGCGGAATACCGACGCTCTCGGCAAGAGCCGCGGCCTGCTCGATGCGGAAACGGTCATTGCCGGCGTAGTCGGGCGAAACGCCAAGCCGCAGGTTCCTGCCGAAGCGGCCTTTGAGGCCTCGAAGCAGGGGAAGACTATCTTCCGCGCCCGCCGACAGACCGGGCAGGACTGCGAGTGACATCAGGTCACCCCATTCGAGGAGGTCGCCGCGCTGGAGAAGGGTGGCGCCTTTTTCGTTCTCGTCGCGCAGATTGGCTTGGGTGAGCATGCGGCACAGATGCCCCCAGCCCTTGCGGTCCTGGGGATAGGCGAGGATGTCCGGCGTGCCGTCGCCAAAAACCAGCCGGCAGCCGGGATGATAGGAGAGTTTTTCGACCTTGGCCTGCTGCCAGGCGCGCACCACGCCGGCCACCGTGTTGCGGTCGGCAAGCCCGATCGCCGAGAAGCCCAGGAGCTTGGCCGCGACCACCAGCTCCTCCGGCTTGGAGGCGCCGCGCAGGAAGGAGAAATTCGACTGGATGCCGAACTCGGCAAAGGGAATGACGGTCAGCGCGTTCATGCGAAGACACCATGCATGAACCAGCGCGGCGGCACCTGCGTGTTGCCGTAAAGACCTTGCCGGTAAAGCCAATAGCGGCGACCATCGGCGTCCTCAATACGGAAATAGTCGCGGGTTGACGTGATCGGATCGCTCGCTGCCTCGCGCCACCATTCGGCGGCGATGCGTTCCGGCCCTTCGGCGCGCGTGACCCGGTAGAGCGCGCGCCGCCAGCGGAAGTTCAGCGGTGGTCCTTCCGGCATTTCAGTGGCCGGCACATCGATGGGTTCGGGCGAGCGGAACAGCCGGATCGGCCGTTCCGGCGGAAAAATGGTTTTTGGTGCCTGCAGCCTGTCCGGCTTCTTCGGCGGCGTGGTCCGGCGCGGCGCTTCGGTGAAGGGGATCGTGGCGACGGCACGCTCCGGCAGATGGCTTTCGACCGCGACCGGCCGGAGAACCGCCCCCTCGCCGAGCCGGGCGCGGATGCGGTCGGCGAACAGCGCGATATCGGCACCGTCGTCGGTCGTTTCGCCAGTCAGATCGGCCTGCTGCATGCCGAAGGTGGCTGCCGCCAACACCGAGAGCCGCACCAGATCGAAACCATAGCCGGCATCGATATCCTGTTCGAGCGCGGCCAACCTTTCATGGAACAGTTTCTGGATCAGCATGGGTTCGCGCATCGGCCGCGAGGTGCCGAGGGCGATGCGGCTGACGGCGCCGTCGACGCGAAAGAGCAGCAGCGCCAGTGTCCTGGCACCCTCGCCGCGGCGCTCGAGATCGGTTTTCAAGGTCGCCGCCAGCATGCCCACCAGCCGTTCGATGTCCTCGGTCAGGGTGATGGGTTCGGCGAGGTGGCGTTCGACCGAAAGCGGCGCGACGGGAAGGCGCGGCGACACCGCTTCGTCGAGACGGCCAAGCGCCTGATCGAGGCGCAGGAGCAGCAAGGCGCCAAAGCGGCGGGCGAGCGGCGCGCGCGGTGCCGCCATGACGGCGCCCGCCGTGCGCAGGCCGACGCTTTCCAGGCTGGTGCGGGTCGCCGGTTCGATGCGCAATGCGGCCAGCGGCAGGGGTGCCAGCAGCGCTTCCTCCTCGCCTGACACAACGATGCGGTCGCCGCAAAACCGTGCCGCCGCCCAGGCCGCGCCCGGCGTCGCGGCAAGCCCGGCACGGACATCGAAACCCTGATGGAAGAAGCGCGACAGGATGTCGTCCAGCATGGCACGTTCGCCGCCGAACAGATGGGTGCAGCCGGTGACGTCGAGAAACAGGCCGTCCGCGCCATCCAGCGCCACCAGCGGGGTGTAGCGGTCGCACCAGTCGGCAAGGCCTTCGAGCAGGCGGCGGTCGGCTTCCGGATCGGCCTCGACGATGTCGATCGACGGATGCATGGCGCGCGCATCGGCGATGCCCATGTCGCGCTTCAGGTGCAGCGCCTCAGCCCGCTCGTCGAGGGCCGAGATGCGCTGTGCGTTGCGGTCGCGATGGCTGATCACGAGCGGCGGGTGAGATGGGTGATCCGACGGCCGGGAACGCCAGGACCGCCCCAGACGCTGGCGCAGGACCCTTTCCGCCGCCAGATAGGGAAACCACAGGGACAGGATTCTTTGGCCGGTTTCTTCCCCCACCTGCTCCTTCGTCGCCCGCTCTTTCGTCGCCCGCTCTTTCGTCGAATGCGCATTCATCGGGGTTCCACTCCAGTGTGAATTGTCCAGGCAGGGCCGTGCGGCTCTTGCCGATGGTGAGGGTGAAGGCCGGGCGGCCGATCGAGCCGGCCAGCGGCCCGGCGATGGTGTCGCGCGGCACCGCCGGTGCCGACGTGACGATGAGGCGGACGGGTGCCGCCGTCGGTTCGGGCTCGGCCGCCTGCCGCAGCAGGAACACCGGGCGGCCGGCCGCTTGCGCCCTTGCATGCAGCCGGCGTGTCGCGGTCAGGTCAAGCCGCTGCGGATTGCCGCGAATTTCGAGGATGACCGCGGCGAGCGCCGTCATCCGGGCCGCCTCCTCGGCGACCCACAGCGCATCGACAAGTCTCGGTGCCTCGGAAAACAGCAATTGCTCCGGCTCGATGCCGAACGAGGCGTGAAGCCCCCTGGCATAGGGAAAGCCGGCCTCGCGAAAGATCTCCGATGTGCCGATCCACAGCACCGGCAGCCCCGGCGTTTGCTTGAGGATCAGGCTTGTGAGCGACAAAGCGAAGCCGGCGACGGCCCCGGCATCGCGGGTTTGCGTGCCATGGATTTCGCTCAGGGCGGCCTTCGGCAGGCCGCCGCTCAGGGCGGCGTCGAGGCGCTCGACGCCAATAGGCAGGAACGCATCCGGCAACGCCGCGGCAATGCCACGCCGGACGATTGTGAGATCGGTGTTGACGTCGGCATCAAAGGGCGCGGCGGCCGGCGCAGCCAAGCGCTCGGGCAGCGTTCCCTCGATTTTCGCGATCTGGCGGCGCAGGGCAAAAACAGTCTCCCGCGCCACGGCGGTCATCGCCATGACGGTCAGCTTCCACTCACATTGTTCCTGTTATGTTCCCTATAGATTCCAGAGCGCATCTCAAGAGTCAAGCAGACACATGGGGAATTTATTCCTCTCCGCGCGGATGGCGCAGGCGCATCGGCCCGTGTCATTTGCCGATTACGGTGCGAAAGCCTATATGCCGGGATCAAAGGACAAAGCATGGCCCGCATCTACAAGACCCGCACCTGGCACGACGAACTCTCGCCCTCGATGGACGAAATGGAGTTCCTGGCGCTGGAGGCGTACGCCCATCTGCCGGAGGATTTTCGCAAGCTGACCGGCGAGATCGTCATCCAGATCGCCGAGTTCCCGACCGACGAGATCATGGACGATCTGTCGTTGGAGACGCCGTTCGACCTGCTCGGCCTGTTTGAGGGACGCGGCATCGCCGAGCGCTGGAACCCGCAGACCGGCGAAGGCCCGAACCGGATCACGCTCTACCGCCGCGCCATCCTCGACTACTGGTCCGAGAACGAAGAGACGCTGGGCGACATCGTCACCCACGTGCTGATCCACGAGATCGGCCACCATTTCGGCCTGTCGGACGATGATATGGAGAAGATCGAAGAGGCGGCCGAGTAGCACTCAGATGACGGAAGCAGAATTTGCCGACCTGATCGATTGCAATTGGCCGTACCACGACATTTCACAAAGCCGGGAACTGATCGCAACCGCCATCGGGATTTCGCCGAATGCCGCTTTCCTCGCACTTAGTGAGCTTTGCCATCTGCCCGCAAGTGCTGCCATCGAACCGGCCACTCTCGTTGCCCTGGTCGATTTCTGGCTATCCGAATTCGACCACCCGATGGCACCTATGACAGCGGAATGCGCGATCTCCATGATTGAACGCAAGCGGTTGCCGGTTCCTGAAATCCTTACGAGAATGGATTCCGTCTCCGGCTATCCCGGTCTCCTTGCAGCGCTATCGATCCTCTATTTCGGCTGCGATGACGTCGAGGGCCGCGCAGACGCACGGTTCAACGAAATCAGAGCCGCCTGGGAAAATCTGGCGTAGCTGGTTACTGATCGACCAAGCGCTGTATTCGGCCCTCATTCCTGACCGTCGATATCCTTGACTACTGGTCCGAGAACGAAGAGACGCTGGGCGACATCCACGAGATCGGTCACCATTCGGCCTGTCGGACGATGATATGGAGAAGTTCGAAGAAGCGGCCGAGTAGCCCCACACCTTCGTCATCCTAGGGCGGAGCAAGGAGCGAAGCGACGCGGCGCAGACCCTAGGATCCATGCCGTGACGGCGATGCTATGCTCCGGCGGTGCAAGAAACCCGAGCGGCTACCAGCCGGTTCCACGAAAGAGCTCGAACCACTCCGGATTGGCCGTTTCGATCAGCTCGATCTTCCATTGTCGAGGCCAGCGCTTCAATGACTTCTCGCGCTGGATGGCATCGGTAATGTCGAAATATTCCTCGTACCACACCAGCCGCTGTACGCTGTAGCGACTCGTGAAGCGCGAGCCCTGGCCGGCCTTGTGCTCAGGCATTCGACGGCCGAGATCGTTGGTGACGCCGATATAGATGGTGCCGCGGTTCTGACTCGCGGTCATATAGACGTAGCCGGTCGTGGTTTCAGGGTAGCGAGCGTTGATGCGCGCACAAGCGCCATTTTGATCCGCCGCATTCTACGGCCAATGTCACGGCATGGATCCTAGGGTCTGCGCCGCGTCGCTTCGCTCCTTGCTCCGCCCTAGGATGACGAAGAAAGAGAGAGTCCTCAGCGCTGTCCCCTACCAGTCACTCAGCTTGGTATCGGGCCCGTATTCCTGGCCGTCGACATCCTTGACCACGGCCTGGCCGCAACGCATCGTCTTGGCCTTCTTGTCGTAGGCATAGGTCGGCGAGCCGAACAGGTGCCAGCCCTTGTTCAGCGCCGCCGTCACCTTGTGGCAGAAGCTGGCATCGTCCGGGCCGGACAGAAAGCGGTAGAGTTTCATTGTTCAGTCCTGTCGTGAGTAGCCATAGCCCGCTCGCATCCATCGAGCATTTATGCCCCGATGGCGGCTGCCTTCGCCAGCAGTTTTTCGGCCTGCGCCAGATGCAGGCGCTCGACCATCCTGCCGTTCAGCGCGATCACGCCCTTGCCGGCATTCTCGGCGAGCGCGAAGGCTTCCTTCACCGAGCGCGCCTCGGCCACGGCTTCCGCGGAAGGTGCGAAGGCACGGTTGGCGGCTTCGATCTGGGCCGGGTGGATGAGGCTCTTGCCGTCGAACCCCATGGCCGCGGCTTCCGCGCATTCACGGGCAAAAGCGTCGAGGTTGCGAAAATCGTTGGAGACCCCGTCGAGCATATCGATGCCGCCGGCGCGCGCGGCCAGCACCATCTGCATCAGCCATGGCACGAGGTAACGTCGGTCAGGCATTGCCAGAATGCCGGTCTCCTTGACCAGATCATTCGTTCCGGCAACGAAACAATTGAGCCGCGAGGCCGGATCGCGGCCAAGCTCGGCGATGGCGCCGATGTTGAGCAGCGCCTTGGGCGTCTCGATCATCGCCCATAGTTTCACGCTGTCGGGAGCAAAATTGTCGTCAAGCACATCGCCGGCCTCGAGCAGGTCGCGCGGCGTGTCGACCTTGGGCAACAGGATGCCGTCGGGCTCGCAGCCTGCGGCAGCCAGCAAATCGTCGGCGCCCCATTCGGTTGCCAGCGCATTGATGCGCACGATCATCTCGCAGCGTTCGTTGGGGCGGTTGGCGAAAATGCCGGCCAGTTTTTCGCGAGCGCCGATCTTGTCGGCCGGGGCGACGGCATCCTCGAGGTCGATGATGACTGCATCGCAGGCAAGCTGCGCGATCTTAGCCAGCGCCTTGTCGTTGGAAGCCGGGATGTAGAGCACGGAGCGGCGCGGGCGATAGGTTTCCATGGGTGATCTATGCCGCTTGTGGGTGGGTGAGGCAAGCGCGCAGGGCTGTGCCTGAGGCGAGCCAATCGCGAAAGCTGGTGCTGCCCCTCACTGTCCTGCCGGACATCTCTCCCCGTAAACGGGGCGAGAGGAGCTGGCGGCAACGCCGGCGCCTTTCTTGCGACGCTGGAGATTGGCGAAACCGGCGACAAGAGCGTTCCTCGCCCCGTTTACGGGGAGAGGATGCCGGCAGGCAGGTGAGGGGCAGCGCCGACGTTAGAAAGATGGCGAATTCGACCTCAACAATTGCCTGCACGAAAACTGCACACGCTTGCGGAAAACCTCCTCCGATCCGCCGTGCTGCCTCCCCGCCGGCCTGACAAACAGGTGGCATGCAAAAGCGAGCAAAACCCCGTCTGCCTTACCGGCTGCGCCGCGAAGACTGGTGGCTGGTCGATGCGCCGCGCGTGTGTCCCGTCGCAACCCTCATTCCCTTTGTCCGCAAGAGCCCGCCGGCAACTCGGCGGGACGCCATCAGGAAAGCCCGATCATGACAGCGTTGCTCTCCGCCGCGCCGAGCTATTGCAGCCGCTTCGGTGTCGCCATCCTGCTGGCGGCACTTGCGGATTTCCTGTTCTACGGCCAGCCCGCCGGGATCACGGTTTTCCTGTTCGCCCTGCTGATTGCCGCCGCGGTTGTCGCCGTGCATCCGGCGGCTTTCAGCGACGGTCGGGTGTGGCTCAAGCCCATCGCCTTGCTTGTCGCGCTGCTGCCGCTGGCTGAAAACGTCAGCACCCTGTCGGTTTCGATCGCGCTGGCGGCGCTGACCGTCTTTGCGCTTTCGCTGAGCGGGCGGCTGCGGCACAGCATCGCCCGTATTGCCGGGCAGATCGTGCTGTTCGGGCTGGCGACGCCGTTCCGCTTCGCCAATGATTTCGTCCGCTGGCGCAGGACGGCGCGGCGGTTCGGCCGGCGGCGCATCCGGCTGGCGGCGATCGCTGTCTGGGTGATGCCGCTGACGCTGGGCACGGTCTTCCTGGCGCTGTTCGGCGCCGCCAATCCGGTGATCGACTACTGGCTGTCGCTGATCGACCTCGTGAGGCTGCTCGATCTTATCCAGCTGGCGCGGATTGCCTTCTGGCTGTTCGTGCTGGCTGCTGTCTGGGCTTTTCTGCGGCCGCGCCTGCCGCGCCTGGTTCGCCGCATCCCGCGCGCGGCGCCGGCGGTCAGCGCCCAAGCCGACAAAACCGCCACCACCATCGAAGACATCCTGTTCGGCAAGGCCGCCATCCTGCGCGCCCTGATCGTCTTCAACATCCTGTTTGCGCTGCAGACGGCGCTCGACGCCACCTATCTGTGGGGCGGGGCCGCCCTTCCCGACGGGCTGAGCTACGCCTCCTACGCGCATCGTGGCGCCTATCCCCTGATCGTCACCGCGCTGCTTGCCGCCGGCTTCGTGCTGGCGGCGCTGCGGCCAGGCAGCGAGACATCGGCCGATCCGCTTATCCGCCGGCTGGTCTATGCCTGGGTGGCGCAGAACATCATGCTGGTCATTTCGTCGATCCTGCGGCTCGACCTCTATGTCGGCATCTATGCATTGACCTACTGGCGCGTCGCCGCCTTTGTCTGGATGGGGCTGGTCGCAGCAGGCCTTGCCCTGATCATTGCCCGCATCGCGCTGAGAAAATCCAACGAATGGCTGCTGTCCGCCAATCTTCTGACGTTATCTCTGACGCTTTATGCCGGCTGTTTCATCAATTTTGCAGCGACGATCGCCAACTACAATGTCGACCATTCCCTCGAAATGACCGGCCAGGGCATTCCCCTAGACGCCTGGTATCTTCACTCGCTCGGTCCGGGCGCGTTTCCCGCACTTGATCGCTTCCTCGAGCAACAGGGCAAGACGGCGGCGGCCGGCACTGTCCGCGAACTGGCTGGCGTGCGCGGCAGCGATGAAATCTGGTATCGAACTATCCAGCAGAACTGGCGGGCCTGGAGCTTTCGCGACTGGCGGCTGCTGCGATATCTCGACACCAAGGGGCCGTTCGTGATTCCCTCCGCTATCGAACCTTCCATGCCGGGCCGCTGATCCATGCCGCATCACATCCTCGTCGCCGACGATGACCCGCACATCCGCGAGGTGATCTGCTTTGCGCTGGAAAAGGCCGGCATGAAAACGACAGGGGTGGCCGACGGTGCCGCCGCCCTGCAGGCGATCGGCCGCCGGGCGCCGGATCTTGTCGTGCTCGACATCGGCATGCCGGAGATGGACGGGCTGGAGGTCTGCCGGCGACTGCGGCACACATCCGATGTGCCGGTGCTGTTCCTGTCCGCGCGCGACGAGGAGATCGATCGCATCCTTGGGCTCGAAATGGGCGGCGACGACTATGTGACGAAACCATTCAGCCCGCGCGAGTTGGTCGCCCGCGTCAACGTCATCCTGCGGCGCGCCCGCCCGGCGGCGGCCGAACCGGTCGACAACAGGCAGTTTTCGCATGGCAAACTGGCTCTGGCGCCGGCCAGTCACGCTGCCAGCTTCGACGGCAAGGCGCTTGCCCTGACGGGGATCGAATTCTCGATCCTGAAGGGATTCCTGGCGCGGCCCGCGCATGTGCTCGACCGCGACGCGGTGATGGCCAGCGCCTATGCCGCAAACATCCATGTCGCCGGCCGCACCGTCGACAGCCATATCCGCAACATCCGCGCCAAGCTGGCAGCAGTGGGTTGCCTGGATGCCATCGAGACCGTGCATGGCGTCGGCTTCCGGCTTGGCCGATGCGGCTGACGACTTCCGGCAAATGGATCGGCCGCAAGTGGCGGCCACGGCTTGCCACGGTCGTCGTCGCCATCCTGATCATGGTGATGGCCCTGCCATTGGTCGGCTTGTTCTTCTTCCGCCTCTACGAGAACCAGCTGATCCGCCAGACCGAAGCGGAGCTGATCGCGCAAGGGGCGGCCATCGCCGCCATCTATGCGCAGGATGTGCGCGACGCCGGCATTGCGGCGGACAAGCTCGGTGCGCCGATGCCGGGGCCAGGCGGGGATTCAAGCCGAAGCGTCAATCCGGGCCCGCTGTACAAGCCGATCGAGCCGCAACTCGATCTCGCCTCCGACTATGTGCTGCCGACCCGGCCGGCGGCGATGCCGGCGATCGTCGATCCCGCCTTTGCCGCGATCGGCACCCGTCTGTCCGGTATTCTCGACGCCACCCAGAAAACCACGCTGGCCGGCTTCCGGCTGCTCGACCCCCGGGGCGTCGTCATTGCCGGACGGGGCGAGGTCGGCCAGTCGCTCAGCGAGGTCGAAGAGGTGCGCACAGCACTTGCCGGTCACTATGCCAGCGCGCTCAGGCTGCGCATTCCCGACCAGCCGACGCCACCGCTCTATTCGGTCAGCCGCGGCACCAAGGTGCGTGTCTTCGTCGCCCTGCCGGTCGCTGTCGGCGGCCAGGTCGCCGGCGTCGTCTATGTGTCGCGAACGCCCAACAACATCATCAAGCATCTCTATGGCGAACGCGGCAAGGTGACGTTGGCGGCGATCGCCATTCTCGGCGGCACGCTGCTCATCGGCCTCATCTTCCTGCGCACCGTCAGCCGACCGATCTATGCGCTGATCGACCGCACCGAGCGCATCGCCGCCGGCGACCGCGCGGCGATCAGGCCGCTCGACCATCACGGCACGCGAGAGATGGCGGAGCTTTCCGCCGCCTTCCTCGACATGGCCGAAAAACTGCAGGCGCGTTCCGACAGCATCCAGACGTTCGCCACCCATGTGTCGCATGAGCTCAAATCGCCGTTGACGGCGATCCAGGGCGCGGCCGAACTGCTGCGCGATTCCGGTGGCGCGATGGACGATACGGAGCGGCGGCGCTTTTCAGACAATATCGTCACCGATGCGGGACGGCTCAATCTGCTGGTTCGCCGCCTGCTCGACCTGGCGCGTGCCGAAAACCTGGCGCCGAGCGGCGAAAGCACATCGATCGGTGCGGCGCTGGCGCTGCTTCCCGTCGACAACAGGCTGGCGGTTAGCATCGGAGCCGGCAGCGAAATCGGCTTGCGCATATCGGCCGAGAACGCGGCTATCGTGCTGGCCAATCTCATCGACAATTCGGCCAGGCACGGCGCGACGGCGGTTTCTGTCTCGGCTACGAGCGCCGGCGGCAAGGCGAGCATCCTGGTCAGCGACGACGGCGCCGGCATTTCGCCGAGCAACCGGGCGCGCATCTTCGAACCGTTCTTCACCACGCGGCGCGAGCAGGGCGGCACCGGCATGGGGCTCGGCATCGTGCTGGCCCTCCTGAAAGCGCATGATGGTATGATCGCGCTGGTTGACAGCGAACGCGGCACGCGCTTCGAGATCATTCTGCCGATGGCGTGAAGGACACCATCGGCCGGATCGGAGAGAACATGCGCTACGACATCGTCATCATCGGTGGAGCCATAGTCGGCTCCTCGGTCGCCTACTATCTGCGCGAGCAAGGGTTTTCCGGCACGATCGCGCTGGTCGAGCGTGATCCGCAATTCGCGCATGCGGCAACGACGCTGTCCATGGCCTCGATCCGCCAGCAATTCTCGATCCCGGAAAACATCCGCCTGTCGCAGTTCACGCTAAAGCTGTTCCGGCGGCTGAAGGAAGAGTTTGGCGCCGACGCCGATATCGGCTTTCGCGAAGGCGGCTACCTCATCCTTGCCGGCGAGGACGGCTTGCCGATCCTCAAGAGCAATCACGAGGCGCAGATGGCCGAGGGCGCCGACATCGTGCTCGAGGATGCCGACCAGCTTACGCGCCGGTTCCCGTGGCTGTCGACCGAGGGCATTTCAGCCGGCGCCTATGGCCGCACCGGCGAAGGCTGGTTCGACGCGCATGCGATGCTGACGCTGTTCCGCAAGGCGCTGCGGCAGAAGAAAGTCGATTTCATCACCGCCGATGTCACCGCCATCGCGCGCGATGGCAATCGCGTCACCGGCGTGAGCCTCGGCAATGGCGAGACGCTGGAGGCTGGCATCGTCGTCAACGCCGCCGGCCCAAACGCCGGCAAGGTGGCTGCCATGGCCGGGCTTGAACTGCCGGTCGAACCGCGCAAGCGCAATGTCTTCGTCTTCGAGGCGCGCGAGAAATATGCCGACATGCCGCTGCTGGTCGATCCCTCGGGCATCTATGTCCGTCCGGAAGGCTCGGTCTACCTCACCGGCGGCGCCGAACCGGAGGAAGGCGACCGCGCACCCGATCCCGGTGACTTCGAGGTAAACTGGCCGCTGTTCGAAGAGGTGATCTGGCCGGTGCTGGCGACCCGCATTCCCGCCTTCGAGGCGATCAAGCCGACCCGCGCCTGGGCCGGCCACTACGACTACAACACGCTCGACCAGAACGCGGTGATCGGTCCGCATCCCGAAGTCGGCAATTTCCTGTTCGCCAACGGATTCTCCGGCCATGGCCTGCAGCAGGCGCCGGCGGTCGGCAAGGCGCTGGCCGAACTGATCGTGCATGGCGGCTATCGCACGGTGGATTGTTCGGCGTTCGGGTATGGTCGAGTCGCGGAAGGGCGGGCGTTCCGGGAATTGAACGTGATTTGAGCGTTGGCGTTTCCTTCTCCCCCTGTGGGAGAAGGTGTCGCCGAAGGCGACGGATGAGGGGTGTTCCAGGGAACGCCAACGCCTCACTCCGCTGGAACACCCCTCATCCGTCTCGGCGCTGCGCGCCGATCCACCTTCTCCCACAGGGGGAGAAGGCAAGGCGCGCTTCTCTCGTTCCCCAACCAGAGAGACCTCAGCCCTTGCGGTCGAACCAGAAGGCGTCGGCCATGCGCTTCATGCCGATACGTTCGTAGAAGCCGACGGCGTCGGGCATGGAGATCAGGCTGATGGCGACCGACGGTCCAAGCTGCCGGCGCGCCTCGTCCATCAGGCCCTTGCCGATGCCGAGCCCCTGTGCCGATCGGGAAACGGCGAGTTCGGAGATGTAGCAGACCCAGGAGAAGTCGGTGATGCCTCTGATCACGCCGACCAGCGGCTTGCCTTCGACGTCGAGACGCGCGGTCAGCACCAGATTGGCGCCCGACAGCATCGCCCGCAGGCGTGCTTCATCATCGACCGGCCGTGTCTCGCCGAGGCCGGATTCGACCAGCACACGCCGGAATTCGGCGATGTCGAGCGCGGGTTCACGCGCATAGAGGACGTGTGCGTTTTCTGCCATGGCCGCCAGACTGCACCATCGGGCTGGCTTGTGCCACCGTGCACGAACAGTTGCCTTTTATTTGCTGCCGGCTTTGTGTAAACCGTGCCTCAGCAATCCCCCCGCAACGAAAACACGGGCAAAAGCCATGGAAAAGTTCACCAAGCTCACCGGCGTCGCCGCTCCGATGCCGATCGTCAATGTCGACACCGACATGATCATCCCGAAGGATTACCTCAAGACGATCAAGCGCACCGGGCTCGGCACCGGCCTGTTCGCCGAAATGCGCTACAAGGATGACGGCTCGGAAAATCCGGATTTCGTGCTCAACAAGCCGGCCTACCGCAAGGCGCAGATCCTGGTTGCCGGCGACAATTTCGGCTGCGGTTCCAGCCGCGAGCACGCACCATGGGCGCTGCTCGACTTCGGCATTCGCTGCGTCATCTCGACCTCGTTCGCCGACATTTTCTACAACAACTGCTTCAAGAACGGCATTTTGCCGATCACCGTCAGCCCCGAGGATCTCGAGAAGCTGATGGATGACGCCTCGCGCGGTTCCAATGCCACAGTGTCGGTCGACCTCGAAGCCAAGGAAATCCGCGGTCCCGACGGCGGTGTCGTCACCTTCGACCTCGACGACTTCAAGCGGCACTGCCTGCTCAACGGTCTCGACGACATCGGCCTGACCATGGAGAAGGCCGGCGCCATCGCGTCGTTCGAGAAGCGGAACGCCGAACAGCGCCCCTGGGCCTGAGTCGCAGGATCTGACCCGGCCGCCACAGGCCGGGTTCGTGGCGGCGAACGGAGGGACAGTCATGACACGTTTGCTTCTTGCCGGCGTTTGCGGGCTGGCCTTGTTGCTAGGGCAGACCGTGAGCGCGTTCGCGCAGACACAGGCACCCGCCACCCAGCCGGCCCCGGCGACGGACCAGCCGTCCGCCGATCAGGGGACGAACGCCGCCGACGCTGCCGATGACGACAAGCAGGCGCCCGTCCCTTTCGAAGGCGGCACGCTGACCATCACCCAGAAGGAACAGTATGGTGAGAAGGTGCTTGCCTATGACGGCAAGCAGCTGGCCACCAACTATGACGTCTTCTTCGACAAAATAGTCGAGGTCGGCGGCGTCAAGGTGGCGCTGTTCGATGTCGGCGACGGCGGCAACCAATGCGGGCCGGCGACGGTGATCGTCTGGAAACCGGAAGGCGGCACCATCCAGAGCACCACGGTCGAGCAGGACCAGTGCGGCGCGCCGCCCTCGGCGGTGTCCGACAACGCCATCTATTTCGTGCCCTATCTGCTGCCGGGGGATGAGAAGCCGGCTTTGCAATGGTCGCCGACCGATGGGCTGACGATTTCGGGCAATCTGACCTACATGCCGGAACCCGGCACGGACTGGAAAGACATCGATCCGGAAAAGTACCAGAACATCACCGACGCCTTCCACAACGAGGCCGTCTACAAGGAAGCCGAAAAGCTGCTCGGCAAGGACATGCCCGACATGGCGACCAGCCTGCTGGTCGGCGGCGGTACCGAAAAGGCCGCTTCGGGCGTCTTCTACGCCAGCGGCTGCGTGCCGCATGATTGCGGCGGCAATGACGGCTTCATGGCGGTCGACCCGGCCCAGCACAAGCTGTACTTCGCCCGCCGCGGCGACAATGGCCAGCCGAACGCCTGGCCTGATATGGCGACATGGCCGGCGGATGTGAAGGCGGCGCTGGACAAGGCGCTGGGGGCGGGGAATTAGGATTTTGTGGGCGACCGCCGCACCCCCCTCTGTCCTGCCGGACATCTCCCCCTCAAGGGGGGAGATCGGCTCTTCTCTCCTTTTGCCAATCTGCAATGCAGAAAAGAGTGCTGAATGGCGAAGCTGCTAATCTCCCCACTTGAGGGGGAGATGGCCGGCAGGCCAGAGGGGGGTGCTGTCCCGCCGGCATCGAAGGTTTGCACCGCCAATCCACCTGCGTTGGCCCATGACCCGCCCTACCCTTTTCCGGCAAAATGGCCACCAAATCCTGCGAGAACCTCCCATGCGCACACTCATCTCCACCGGTTCGCCCTTCGAAAAGACCGCCGGCTATTCGCGCGCCGTGGTGCAGGGCGACTGGTGTTTCGTGTCCGGTACGACCGGCTACGACTATACGACGATGACGATGCCGGAGACGGTGGAGGCGCAGACGCGCAATTGCCTGGCGACGATCGGCAAGGCGCTTCAGGACGGCGGCTTCGAGATGGCCGACGTGGTGCGGGCGCATTACTACATCACTGACCAGGCCTTCGTGGACGTGGTCTTCCCGATCCTCGGCGAGACGTTCGGCGACATCAGGCCGGCGGCGACGATGATCGTCTGCCAGCTCAACAGATCGGAAATGAAGATCGAGATCGAGGTGACGGCGCTGCGGCGCACGGCTTGAAAGGCGACCGACGATGAAAGTCCGGCGCATCGTTGCCAATATCGAGACATCGGATGCCACTGCGGCCAAGCGTTTCTATCAGGATGTCCTCGGCCTCGATGTGCTTATGGACCTTGGCTGGATCGCCACCTACGGCTCGCAGGCAAAGATGGATGTCCAGGTCAGTTTCATGGCGCAAGGCGGCTCCGAAACGCCGGTGCCGGATCTTTCGATCGAGGTCGATGATGTCGATGCGGCGCTCGACGCTATGAAGGCGGCCGGCTTCGCCATCGAATACGGACCGGCCGACGAGCCCTGGGGCGTGCGCCGCTTCTATGTCCGCGATCCGTTCGGCCGGCTGGTCAACATTCTCTCGCATCGGTGAAGGCAAGGCGCTGCAATTTGCGGGAGGCTGGCGGGGCAGAGGGGAGCGCGAAGGATCGCAAACGAACGAGGTTGTTCTTGATCGCTGCGTTACTCCTTGCGCACAACCGGCTTGGCGTTTAGCAAGGCCGCGGTTCAAATTCTTTCCAGGACGGTTCCTCCATGGCAACGAAGCATCTTTTCCTGCTCCCCGGTGACGGCATCGGTCCCGAGGCCATGGCCGAGGTCAAGAAACTGATCGCGGTCATGAACGACAAGCTCGGCAGCGGTTTTGCCACCGATGAGGGGCTGGTCGGCGGCTGCGCCTATGACGCGCATGGCGCGGCGATCTCCGATGCCGACATGGAAAAGGCGATGGCGGCCGACGCAGTGCTGTTCGGCGCCGTCGGCGGTCCCAAATGGGATGCGGTGCCCTACGAGGTGCGCCCTGAGGCCGGCCTGCTGCGCCTGCGCAAGGACATGGAGCTGTTTGCCAACCTTCGCCCGGCCATCTGCTACCCGGCGCTGGCGGCGTCCTCCTCGCTCAAGCAGGAGGTGGTCGAAGGCCTCGACATATTGATCGTGCGCGAGTTGACCGGCGGCGTCTATTTCGGCGAGCCCAAGCAGATCATCGATCTCGGCAACGGCCAGAAGCGCGGCATCGACACGCAGGTCTACGACACGTTCGAGATCGAGCGCATTTCGGGCGTCGCTTTCGAACTGGCGCGCACGCGCAAGAACCATGTCACCTCGATGGAAAAGCGCAATGTGATGAAGTCGGGCGTGTTGTGGAACGAGGTCGTCACCCAGACCCACAAGGCGCGTTATTCCGACGTCAAGCTCGACCACATGCTGGCCGATGCCGGCGGCATGCAGCTGGTGCGCTGGCCAAAACAGTTCGACGTTATCGTCACCGACAATCTGTTCGGCGACATGCTGTCCGACATCGCCGCCATGCTGACCGGATCGATCGGCATGCTGCCGTCGGCCTCGCTCGGCGCGCCTGATGTGAAGACCAAGAAGCGCAAGGCGCTCTACGAGCCGGTGCACGGCTCGGCCCCCGACATCGCCGGCAAGGGCATCGCCAACCCGATCGCCATGATCGCTTCCTTCGCCATGTGCCTGCGCTATTCCTTCGGCATGGTCGATGAAGCCGACCGTGTCGAAAGCGCGATCGCCGCCGCGCTCGACGCAGGCCTGCGGACGAAAGACATCATGTCCGATGGCATGACCGAGGTCGGTACGGTTCAGATGGGCGACGCGATCATCGCCAAATTCCTGGGCTGATTCCGTGACGGTCGACGTCCGCTGGGCGACGATCGAGGACGCGACGGCACTCGCGGCCATATTGTGCGAGATGGCGGAGCATTACCGGCAGCCGCCTCTCGATGCTGACCGGGCCCTGTCTACTGCACGCAAATGGCTTGGCGAGGAAAGCCCGGCCTATCCGCATTTCGCGCTCGCCTTCGTCGACGGCGAGGTCAGCGGCCTGGCGTCGGTGGCGATCGCGCATCCCGGCATCGATCTTGAGCGGCTGCTGTTCCTCAAGGATCTGTTCGTGCGCGACAAAGCCCGCAACGCCGGCGTCGGCCGAGCAATGATCGGCTTTCTCGCCGATCATTGCCTGCGCGAAGGCATCGGCCGCATCGACCTGACCACCGAGGACTGGAACGAGGGCGCACTGCGCTTCTACGACCGGCTTGGCGCCGAACGCCACGGCCAGAAGGTCTTTCTCAGGCTTTCGGGCGAGGCGCTGAAAAGCGGCTAGATCCTGACGCCTGCCGGCACTGGTCCCCAAGGGTTTTCGCCCACCTGGGACGGCAGAAGTCCGAAG
The DNA here is from genome assembly GCF_040322895.1 of Mesorhizobium sp. M0088. Classification (NCBI taxonomy): domain Bacteria; kingdom Pseudomonadati; phylum Pseudomonadota; class Alphaproteobacteria; order Hyphomicrobiales; family Phyllobacteriaceae; genus Mesorhizobium; species Mesorhizobium sp. M0088. Next base: position 149,048 of record NZ_JAMYUI010000012.1, on the reverse strand, counting down.
ACCAGCAAGGCAATGCTGCCAATGGGAGTGATGAAGCCCAGCAGTGCAAACCAGCCGCTCAGACCCGCGTCATGCACACGCCGCACGACGAGGGCAATCGACGGCAGGATCAATCCCGAAAAGAAGACCAGGAAGGGTATGAGCCCTATGGCCCTCATCGGCGTCCTGTCCGCATTGGTTTTGAAGCCATTGAACGCCAGGTCAACGAGTATTCCGAAGCCTAGAAGCGCCAATATCCCGAGGGTGTAGAATAGCCAGAAGGCCCAGAATTCCTTGCGGCGGGCGCGACCTTTGAAATTGCTATAGTCCGCAATTATCGCGCGCCAGAAGTAAGCCCACAGACCCGTGGAATAGGCGGGCCTGCTCTCGGCCGAACGGCGTGGCTGGCCCGTGCTTGGCGATGGCGCTGTCGGGGTGACGGCGACTATATCGTGCGCCGTACCGTCATCCGGTTGAAACTCGACAAGGGTGCCCCTGGCGAGGGTCACTTCATGGCTCACATCGTCACGGGCAAAGATATAACGCTTGCTGTCGATTCCGTCGATGTAGCCGTAGTCCTGATCCTGATCGTAGTGGAATATCGTGCCACGCATGTTTCTCCCCCGCGTTGCGCAAATACTACCCAGGGTTGTTTGTAATTGCAATACACGTGGCGGCTAAATCCTGACGCCCGCAGGCACCGGCCCCCACTGGTTTTCCCTGGCCTGCGTCGGGATCAGCGCGAAGACCAGGATGATCAGGCTGCCGATGGTCGGGATCAGGATCAGCAGGCAGAGCCAGCCCGACAGGCCGATGTCGTGCAGCCGGCGCACGATCATGCCGAGGCTGGGAAGGAGTGTAGCCAGCAGGAACGTGCCGAACAGCCCGACCGTTATCGCGCCCGAAATATCACTGTCGAAACCGCCCATATCCATATCGGTGTACAGGCCGATGCCGCCGATGATCAGCAGGCAAACCGTCCAGAACAGGCAGTAGCCCCAATATTCCTTGCGGCGGGCGCGCCCGCCGAAATTGAAATAGTTTTGCGTCACGCCGCGCCAGAAATAGCCCCAGAGATCACTGGGCTCGGCTATCTCGGAAGACCGACCGAAATGCTGCGCAGGAGGTGGGGCTTCTGCAGGTGGAACGCTGGGTTGGGCCGGTGCGGCCTTGATGCCGGGGTCGGCGGCGGTCGCAGTGGCAGTCGGAGCGGCGATCGAAAAGACGTCGCGCGCCTGGCCGCCACCCGGCTGGAACTCGACGGCCGTGCCGTTGGGCATGGCGGTCTGCCGGCGCAGGTTCTCGCGGGTGAAGGTGTAACGGTTGCCGTCGGCCCCGGATATGAAGCCGAAGCCCTGGATCTCGTCATAGTGAAGCACTTCGCCGCGCATTTGCCACCCCCGCTCGCCACGTCCCGGCCGAAGGTGGCACAGGGCCGAGCCGATGGGCAAGCCGGCATGGCTACCGTCTTCGCGGCAAATGAAGCATAAGGCATCGAGTGCAACCGCCTTCGACAGAAGCAGAACATGACAGTCGAGAGTCCTGACAGTAAAACCGTGATTGAAGATGGAGGGGAAAGAAGACCTCCCAGGCTGGCCATCGACGCCACCGGCCTGACGTTCTGGCCGTCCGGCCAGGGACTTGTCGGCATCCCACGGGTGGAAAGCTTTCTCGTCAGCGCAGCCCTGGCCGATCCCGACGCTAGCGTGGAGGTGGTGGCGTTCCGACCGTGGGAAGGCCGGTTTCGCCCCCTCGCTCCTTTCGAGCAGGACCATGTCGCGACGGGCGAGATTTCACCCTGGCGCCTCAAACGATGGCCTGGGAGACGCACGGCGATGTCGCAGGCCTTCGAAGCGGTGAGGCAGCAGCCATGGGGCAAGCGCGACGCCGACCGCCATCTCGCCAAGACGGTGACCCATGGCCGCAAAGGGATTGCCTATCAGGCGACGAGGCTGCTGATCAGGGCCTATCGTCTGTACCAGCGGGCGCGGATCCAGTCGGCCCCGCGTCAGGTTCCAAGCCAACCGAACGAGACCGAACGCGGCTTTGTCCTGATCAGCCATCACATTCTGACCGGGGATGACCGAACCGCCGTCTCCGGGCGCGCCGGCGGCCTCGCGTTTCTTTGCCACGACCTCATCCCGACACTGCGCCCCGACATGGTTGGTATGAGCCCTGGCGAGGCTCGCTACGGGTCATATCTCGAGCACCTCGTGCGTTCCGGCGCGCCGGCATTTTGTGCATCCGACGAAGTTGGTGCGACGCTGACCGATCATATGCAACAGGCAGGCGTCACGCAGCCGGTGGTATACCGGTTTCCGATGCCGTCCATCCTGTACGAGACGGCTTCGCGCATCGGCCAGACTTCGCGCATCGAGGCCGACGAGCCGTTCGTGCTCTATTGCTCGACCATCGAAGTGCGCAAGAACCACATCCTGCTGGCACGGATATGGCAGCAGGCGCTCGACGAGGACGTCAAGCTGCCGCGGCTCGTCTGCGCCGGGCGCTGGGGCTGGATGATCGATCCGCTGCGCGCCTATCTCAAGGCTCATCCGAGACTGCTCGAGCGGGTTACGTTCACCGGAGCGATCAGCGATGCGGAGCTCATCCGATATTATCGCAGCGCTTCCTTCGGCGTCTTTCCCTCGCATATCGAGGGCTGGGGCTATGGCGCCTCGGAATGTCTCGATTTCGGCATTCCCGTCATCGTCTCGACCGCGCCGTCGCTGATCGAGGCGAGCGGCGGGCTGATGCCGGCGATCGATTCCAATGACCAGGCCGGCTGGTACGCTGCGATCCGCAGGATGGGGGAGGATTCTGGCTGGCGCTCGTCGCTGACGGAACGCATCGCAAAGCAGCATCGCCCGACGCCGGCATCGGCCAGCTGGGCTGCCATCAAGGCTGGCCTGCAGGCAAGCGCGTCCCTCCGGCCAAAGTCCTAGAGCAATTCTAGGAAAAGTGTGAAGCGGTTTTCCCGGGAAAACGCATAGCGTTTTCCCTTGGGAATTGCGTCAAAACAAAGAGTTAGAGCAGATCGCCGTTTCCGTGAAACGGTGAAATGCTCTAGTCGGGCCGCTTCTTCGCCTTCTTGTGCTTAGGCGCGCCGGTGGTGTCGAATTTCGGCTTGCCCGGCTTCTTCGCCCATGGCTTTGCATCATGCGGGGCGGCCGGGCGCTGATCGACTGCTGCCGGTGCACGTTTTTCGAATTTGCGCTTCGGCGCGTTGGGGTCGAACGGCGCCTTGCCGCGATGCGGCTTCTTGTCGGGGCTTGGCGGCTGGTAGCCGGCGCGTGAAAGATCGGGCGTACCGTCGAGCCGCTTCACCAGGATGTTGCCTTGCAGCTTGCGGTCGGGACCGATCGCGGCCAGGAAGCGGTCGGCCCAGTCGGCTGATATCTGCACGTAGGTCTCTTCCGGCTGCATCTTGATGGCGCCGATCTCGCGCTTCGAGATGCTGCCGGTGCGGCACAGCATCGGGATCAGCCAACGCGGCTCGGCATTCTGCCGACGCCCGATCGACAGCGAGAACCAGACGCTGTCACCGAAATCGTCGCGGCGGCTGGGCGCCTCGTCGCGGCGCGCGAAACCTTCGCCCGCCGGTCTTTCACGCGACGGCGTGAACGGCGCGATCTCCATGAGGTCTTCGGGCGCCGAGCGACTGGCGCGGCACTGGCGCACGAAGGCAGCGGCCACCTGTTCGGCGCCATGTCTGGCGAGCAGCGCGTCGATGAAACCGCGTTCGTCGTCCTTCACCGGTTCGTCGAAAACCGGATCGGCCAGGATGCGCTCGTCGTCGCGCCGCATCACGTCGTCGGCCGAGGGCGGGCTCGCCCATGTTGCCTTGAGGCCGGCGTTCTGCAGCAGCCGCTCGGTGCGCTTGCGGGCGCTGTTGGGAACGATCAGCGCGCTGACGCCCTTGCGCCCGGCGCGACCGGTGCGGCCGCTGCGGTGTAGCAGCGTTTCCGGATTGGTCGGCAGATCGGCGTGGATGACCAGCTCGAGATTGGGCAGGTCGATGCCGCGCGCCGCGACATCGGTGGCGATGCAGACTTTTGCGCGGCCGTCGCGCATTGCCTGCAAGGCATGGCTGCGCTCGTTCTGGCTGAGCTCGCCCGAAAGCGCCACGACGGAGAAGTTGCGGTTGTTGAAGCGTGCGGTCAGATGATTGACGGCGGCACGCGTGTTGCAGAACACCAGCGCGTTCTTGGCTTCGTAATAGCGCAGCACGTTGATGATGGCGTTCTCGCGGTCGGGCTGGGCGACGCTCAGCGCCCGGTATTCGATGTCGAGATGCTGCTTCTCCTCGCCGGCCGCCGAAATGCGCACCGCATCGCGCTGGTAGCCCTGGGCTAGCGTGGCGATCGAGCGCGGCACGGTGGCCGAGAACATCAGCGTGCGGCGTTCGGCCGGAGCCGCGTCGAGGATGAATTCGAGGTCCTCGCGAAAGCCGAGATCGAGCATCTCGTCGGCCTCGTCGAGCACCACCGCCTTCAGCGCCGACATGTCGAGCGAGCGCCGGGTGATGTGGTCGCGCAGCCGGCCGGGCGTGCCGACGACGATATGGGCGCCACGCTCCAGCACACGCCGCTCCGAGCGCATGTCCATGCCGCCGACGCAGGACGCCACGGTTGCGCCGGTTAGTTCGTAGAGCCATTCCAGCTCGCGCGTCACCTGCAAGGCGAGTTCGCGCGTCGGCGCCACCGCCAGCGCCAGCGGTGCGGCGGCGTGGCCAAAGCGCTCCGCGCCCTCAAGCAGGGTCGGCGCCAGAGCGAGGCCGAAGGCCACCGTCTTGCCGGAGCCTGTCTGCGCCGAAACCAGCGCATCGGCCTCGCCGAGTTCCGGCGCCACAACCGCCTTCTGGACGGGCGTCAGCTCGGAATAGCCGCGTTTCTCCAGCGCCCTGGCAAGCGCTGGAACAAGTGCTTCGAAGTTGGACATCTCACTCTTTCGGAATTTAGGGTCCGCGCTCATCATGGAGCACATGCCGGGGCCGACCTAGCGCCAGCCAAACAATCTTGACCGTTCGTACTTCGCGCAGCCGCGATTGTACAGGGCGCAGGGGAAACCGGCGTCGCTCGCCAATTGACTCTTGACGCAAACCGCGTAAAAGCCGGCACCGAACAGGACAGTTTCGATGCGCGGCCTTTTGATGGCGCTTTATGCACTCGACTTCTCCGGCCATGGCAGCATGGTTCGCGGACGGTCGGAGCACGCGTTCCTGCGTTCAACCAAAACTATGGCCAAAACCACCACCAAAACGGTGTGACTCCCTTGGCCTAACCACCCTCTCCCGGGTTCGGCCCGGGGGACGGAACCCGCATCGGCCAGCGGGTTTCTCCAAAAACCAAGCGGAGAGGGACAGGAGATTTTTCGATGAGTTTCAAGGTAGCGATCGTCGGCGCCACGGGCAATGTGGGCCGGGAAATGCTCAACATACTGGAAGAGCGCGGCTTTCCGGTAAGCGAAGTCGTGGCGCTGGCGTCGCGGCGCAGCCAGGGCACGGAAGTGTCGTTCGGCGACCGCACGCTGAAGGTGAAGACGCTCGACCAGTATGATTTTTCCGACACCGACATCTGCATCATGTCGGCCGGCGGCAACGTCTCCAAGGAATGGTCGCCGAAGATCGGCAAGCAGGGCTGCGTCGTCATCGATAATTCGTCGGCCTTCCGCTACGATCAGGACGTGCCGCTGATCGTGCCGGAAGTGAACCCGGACGCGATCTCGCTGTTCACGCGCAAGAACATCATCGCCAATCCGAACTGCTCGACGGCGCAGCTGGTGGTGGCATTGAAGCCACTGCATGACTTCGCCACCATCAAGCGTGTCGTCGTCGCCACCTATCAATCGGTATCCGGCGCCGGCAAGGAAGGCATGGACGAACTCTTTACCCAGACCCGCGCGGTCTTCGTCGCCGATGGCGTCGAGGTCAAGAAGTTCACCAAGCGCATCGCCTTCAACGTCATCCCGCACATCGACGTCTTCCTTGATGACGGCTCCACCAAGGAAGAGTGGAAGATGGTCGCCGAGACCAAGAAGATGCTCGACCCCAAGATCAAGCTGACGGCGACCTGCGTGCGCGTGCCGGTGTTCATCGGCCATTCGGAAGCGGTCAATATCGAGTTCGAAAAGCCGATCACCGCCGACGAGGCGCGGGATATCCTGCGTGAAGCCCCAGGCTGCCAGGTCTTGGACAAGCGCGAGGACGGCGGCTACATCACGCCGCTGGAATCGGCCGGCGAGGACGCCACCTTCATCTCGCGCATCCGCGAGGATTCGACCATCGACAACGGCCTGTCGATGTGGATCGTCTCCGACAATCTGCGCAAGGGTGCCGCACTCAACGCGGTGCAGATCGCCGAGTTGCTGGTCGAGCGCGGCCTGATCCAGCCGAAGAAGAAGGCGGCTTAGTTTTCGCTCACGGGCCGTATCGCCGCTGCCGCGGCGGGCCCTCCGCGGGGGCGCCGAACGATCGGCGGCCCGCAGTCGCGTGCTCGGCCTTTGGCCGTTAGCTCCCTTCTCCCCGTTCACGGGGAGAAGGTCCCGGCAGGGGGATGAGGGGCAGCACCAGCCTCAGCTTCGATTCTCAGCCGCCAACCCAACCAGCAGCTCCAGTGCTTCCTCCGCCCTGTCGGCCGGGACGAACAGATGGTCGTGGTAGAAGGCCGAGACGGGATTGACGCCCATGCCGGCGGCGGCGAGCCGCGCGGTGATGGCGGCGAGGAAGCCGACGGCTTCCAGCGACGAATGGATGTTCAGCGTGACCATCCGGCAGCGGAATGACGCGGTCAGTGCCGCAGCGATGGCCTTCTCCTCGGTTACGATCAGCGTCACGCCCTCGCGCTCGCGAAACACCATCACCGGCTCGAGGCCCTCCGGCTGGGCGACGCCGGGCGCCAGTGTGGCGAAGACATAGGTGCCGGCGAGCAGTTCCGGCGTCATCGATGCCAGCAGTGTCTTCAGATCGGTCTCGCCGGTCATTCGTTTCTCTCGCCTGCAGAAATGGGCCGCAGCCCACGTGCTCTTCAATATCCGCGACCGGCCCGTGCCGATAGTCCTGGCGCTGCAAGGACGACATGGCGATGTCGCTGGCGGCTGGGCTTGCGGACCTGTCGCATCGCACAATAGAGGAGCTGAGGGCCGATGCCGGCCCGTGAAAGGCCTTCGATGATCGTTCGCCCGCGCCCCACATTCCTGCAGCTGTTCTTCATCATGCGCGGTTCGGTCGTGCCACGCATCCTGCCGCAGATATTGGGCTTCGCGCTCTATTCCGCGATCATCCTGGCCGTGGCGCGCCGGTTCCAGCTTGATTTCAGCGTCTTCAACATCACGCCTTTCGGCCTGGTCGGCGTGACATTGTCGATCTATCTCTCGTTCCGCAACAACGCCGCCTACGACCGTTGGTGGGAGGCGCGCAAGCTGTGGGGCGCGCTGGTCTTCGAAATGCGCAACCTGGCCCGCGCCACCACCAGCCTCATCCCGGACCAGACCGAGCAGCGCGCCTTGCTGATGGAAGCGCTCGCCTTCTGTCATTTCCTGCGCGGGCAGTTGCGCAAGATCGACAGCATGAAGGATGCCCGCGCCTTCATCGACGCCGAGGCGGACAAGGCCGCAGCCTTTTCCAATCCGGCAGATGAGATGGTCAGGCGCATGGGCCGGCGTGCCAATGCGCAGCGCCGGGCGGGCGATGTCGACTCGATCGGCTTTCGTATCCTCGATGAGAGGCTCGCGTCGATCGCCGCCATCCAGGCCGGCTGCGAGCGGATCGCCGGTACGCCGTTACCCTTCGCCTACACGCTGCTGGTGCATCGCACGGCCTACATCGTCTGCCTGCTGCTGCCGATCGGCCTGATCTCGACCACCGGTTGGGCGACGCCGCTGTTCACGGCGTTGATCGCCTATACTTTCTTCGGTCTCGACGCGCTGTCGGAAGAGCTCGAGGATCCGTTCGGCACCGAGGCCAACGACCTTGCACTCGACGGCCTCTGCCGTGTCTGCGAAATCTCGGTGTTCGAAGCGCTGGGCGAAACGCCGCCGAAGATGATCCCCGCGGAAAAGTTTTATTTTTCCTAGGCGAAGGCGCGCGGGCTTAAAACAATTCGGACCTCTGTCGGATCGCAGCCCCATGCCACGTCCTTGGTTCGACCCCAGCGAAAAGGGCTCGAACCACTAGGAGGGACCACCATGAGCATTTCCGAAATCGCGCCCGTCTCGCCGGGCGCTTTATGGACCGGCCGCGCGCTCAGCGGCGTCATCGTGCTGTTCATGATTTTCGATGGCGTCATCAAGCTGCCGCCGCTCGATGTCGTCACCCAGACGATGGTGCCGCTCGGCTGGCCGGCCGATGCCAATGTCGCGCGCATGCTGGGCGTCATCGGCCTGATCTCGACCGCTCTCTATGCACTGCCGCGCACCTCGGTGCTCGGCGCCATCCTGCTCACCGCCTATATGGGCGGCGCCATCGCCACCAATGTCCGTGTCGACAACCCGCTGTTCTCGCACATGCTGTTCGGCGTCTATCTCGGCATTATCCTGTGGGGCGGCCTGTATCTGCGCGATGCCAGGGTCCGCGCGCTGATCCCGTTCAGCCGTTAGATCCAGATCGAAGCATCGCTTTCCGCTGAAAGCCTGAACCCTTTGCCGGGCAATGTCTCAGGGATCGAATCGCGGAGTTGCGAGTTAGAGATTCGCCTGGCGGCGGAGGCGGCTCCTATCGGAGAGGAACGATGATGAAGAAAATGATGCTTTTGATGGCGCTGCTGGTGCCGCTCGCCGCTTGTTCGCAAACGGAAAAAGGCGCGGCCGTAGGCGGCCTCGGTGGCGCTGCCGTCGGTGCGGCGGTCGCTGGCGATCCGGTTGAAGGCGCCGTCGTCGGTGGTGCTGTCGGCGCCGTGGCCGGCGCGCTGATCGGCCGGGCGAGCGAGCGTGGCGAATGCCGCTACCGTGATCGTCGTGGCCGCGTCTACATCGACCGCTGCCCGAGCGGTTATTGATCGGCAGCTCTTACAGACAGAACCGGACAGCAAAACGGCGGGCCTTGGCCCGCCGTTTTCCCGGATGCGAATAGATCAATTATTCGGCGGTGGCGGCTTCCGCCTCGGCCGGTGCAGCTGCGGCCGCCGCAACAGCAGCAGCGGCATCTTCCTGCGCCTTCTTCAGAAGGGCAGCGCGTTCCTGCGCCTTCTTGCCCGGCTCGGCCTTCTTCGGGTTGGAACGGGCGTCGCGCTTGACGAGGCCGGCCTCGTCGAGGAAGCGCAGCACGCGGTCGGTCGGCTGGGCGCCATGCGCCAGCCAATGCTTGACGCGGTCGGCGTCGACCTTGACGCGTTCGCCGTCCTTGGGCAGCAGCGGGTTCCATGAGCCGATCGACTCGATGAACCGGCCGTCACGCGGTGAACGGGCGTCGGCAATGACGACGTGGTAGTAAGGACGCTTCTTCGAGCCCGCACGGGCCAGTCGGATCTTCAAGGGCATTTATTTTCTCCTAAAAAGGCTGATTTGGTTGGTCGGTTGGTGGCTGGTTTCTCAGCCGGCTTTCATCACGCCGTTGGAAGCGGCGATCTGTTCGTGGTGGCGGATCACTTCGCGGACGACGAAGTTGAGGAATTTTTCCGCGAAATCCGGGTCGAGATGGGCATCCTTCGCCAGCTGGCGAAGCCGGGCGATCTGCTGCTGCTCGCGTGCCGGGTCGGCCGGCGGCAGGCCATGCGTCGCCTTCAGTACGCCAACCGCCTTGGTGCAGCGGAAGCGCTCGGCCAGCATGTGGATGAGGGCTGCGTCGATGTTGTCGATCGACGCCCGGTAATCGGCCAGGAGGGCGCGGGCGTCGGCCATGTCCTTCTCTTCGTTCATGGCGTCCTCACTTCTTCTTGCCAAGGCCGGGCAGCCCGCCACCGCCGAGGCCGGGAAGCCCGGGGAGTTTCATGCCGCCGGGCAGACCTGGCATGCCGCTGGGCAGGCCACCGCCGCCGGGAAGGCCTTTCATGCCGCCGCCAAGGCCGGCTGCCTGTGCCTGCTTCTGCAAGGCCTCGAGCTGCTTGGGGTCCATCTTCGACAGGTCCGGCATGCCGCCGCCCATCATGCCGCCCATACCGCCGGGCATCATGCCGCCGAGGCCCATCTTGGAGGCGAGGCCGCCCATCATGCCGCGCATCAGGCCGCCGCCTTTGCCCTTGCCGCCCATCGCCTTCATCATGTCGGCCATGCCGCGATGCATCTTGAGCAGCTTGTTGATTTCGGCCGCGTCGGTGCCGGAACCGGCGGCGATGCGCTTCTTGCGCGAATGCTTGAGCAAATCGGGATTGGCGCGCTCGGCCTTGGTCATCGACGAGATGATGGCGAGCTGGCGGCCGAACATCTTGTCGTCGAGACCGGCGGCGGCCATCTGGTCCTTCATCTTGCCCATGCCGGGCATCATGCCCATGATGCCGCCCATGCCGCCCATCTTCGACATCTGCTGAAGCTGACCGGCGAGATCGTTCAGGTCGAACTTGCCCGACTGCATCTTCTTGGCCATCGCCGCCGCCTGTTCGGCGTCGATGTTCTCGGCGGCCTTTTCGACGAGCGAGACAATGTCGCCCATGCCGAGGATGCGGTCGGCGATGCGCTTTGGGTGGAATTCCTCCAGCCCGTCCATCTTTTCGCCAGTGCCGATCAGCTTGATCGGCTTGCCGGTGACGGCGCGCATCGAAAGAGCCGCACCGCCACGGCCATCGCCGTCCATGCGGGTCAGGACGAGGCCGGTGATGCCGACGCGCTCGTCGAAGCTCTTGGCCAGGTTGACGGCGTCCTGGCCGGTCAGCGAATCGGCGACCAGCAGGATTTCGTGCGGGCTCGACACCTTCTTGATGTCGGCCATCTCGACCATCAGCGGCTCGTCGATATGGGTGCGGCCGGCGGTGTCGAGGATGACGATGTCGTGGCCGCCGAGCTTGGCCGCCTGCACGGCGCGGCGGGCGATGTCGACCGGCGACTGGCCGTCGATGATCGGCAGCGTGGCGACCTTGACCTGTTCGCCGAGCTGGCGAAGCTGCTCCTGCGCAGCGGGGCGCCGCGTGTCGAGCGAGGCCATCAGGACCTTCTTGTTCTGACGCTCGGAAAGACGCTTGGCGATCTTGGCCGAAGTGGTCGTCTTGCCGGAACCCTGCAGGCCGACCATCATGATGACGATCGGCGCCGGGGCATTGAGATCGATCGCGACGCCTTCGGCGCCGAGCATGTCGACCAGTTCGTCATGGACGATCTTGACGACCATCTGGCCGGGCTTGATCGACTTGACCACGGCAGCGCCGACGGCCTTCTCGCGCACCTTGTCGGTGAAGGAGCGCACCACTTCCAGCGCCACGTCCGCTTCGAGCAGCGCACGGCGCACCTCGCGCAGCGCCGCCGAGACATCAGCCTCCGACAGCGCGCCGCGGCCGGTCAGGCCGTTCAGGATCGAACCAAGACGTTCCTGTAGCGATTCAAACATTCGTTTTCCTTTTCCCTGGCATCCGGATGATGCCCGAGAGGTAATGCGTTCGCGCCCAGTGTCCAACCAAAAGCCAAAACCAAAAAGCACCCGGGGGCGCTCAGCGCTGCCGGGTGTTGGCCTCCAGGATCGATTTACAGCACTTCACCTCAAAGAGGTTTCGGCGTCCTGGTCGGCTTGCTCGGAGGGATACTCGTCGCGGAATTCGGGGCGTGTAGACAGGAAATCGGACGCGGAGTCAAGACAAGGCCGGATTGCGTCGTTCCCGGGTCTGCAATCACGCCGTGCTCGTCCGGTCCGGAAGCTCGGCGGCGAGCTTGAGCGGCGAACGCGGATGTAGAAGCAGCACGATGGTCAGCATGCTGCAGGCGATGCCGATGAAGGCGATGAGAACCGCATCCGACGTCGTCCAGCCCGGTCCTTCGAGTGGCCTGGCGTTGAACAGGGCGAAGGAATTGTAGCTTTCCTGATGCGAAATCAGCAGGAAGCCGGTCAGGTTGTTGCCGAGATGAGCACCCAGGGCGGCGCCGAGATTGCCGGTTGCGTAGACGACAAGCGTCAGCAGCAGCGCAAAAGCGGCGATCGAAGCCAGCACGCAAGCATTGATGGCTGGCGACGAACTCGCGCTCCAATGCAGCGAGGTGAACAGCAGGGCCGGCGGCAGGGCCCAGACGAACGGGCTCGTGAACCGGTTGGCGAGACCGCGCAGCAGATAGCCGCGAAACAGCACCTCTTCAGAGGATGTCTGCAGCAAAGTGAGCGCGGCGATCGGGATCGCAAACAGCAGCCAAGACGACAGGCCGATCGGGCCACGCGTGATCTGCGGCTGCAGCAGATAGAGCAGGACCTCGGATATGAACGACGTGATCAGCACCGCGATCAGCCCTTTGAGGAAGCCGGACCATGAAACTCGTCGGCTGTTGCCGAGCAGCGCCGACAGCTTCTCGCCATGCACCCAGCGCATCGCGACCCACAGGCCGATCCAGATGCCGGCGAACGAGACGAGCGCGGTGAGGATGCCGAGGGGCGAAGCGAGGAAGCCCTGAATGCCGGATGATGGGGTCGCCTGCCAGGCGATGAAGGCATAGGTGCCGCCGACCAGCACGGCCACAGTGGTTGCTGCCCAAAAAAGGACGACGATCCCCGTTCCGAACAACTGGCGCGGCAAGGTCGTCCGGACGTTCGGCGAATGCCTGTAACGCTCGAAGGCGGCCGGATCGATGGTCACGCGGGCTCCTTTGCCAAAGTCATCGCCTATTGACTAACCGATGCCTGGAAATCGGAATCGTTTTCCGCAAAGGACAACGCTCAGAGCAGCGTCGACGCAGGAGAGGCGACGCGCGGCAGCGCCGCCTGCTGGCGGCCGCTGCTGTCGCAGCGGCCGCTTGTGCCAATTGTCGTCAGCGCACGACGTACATGATGCGCCGGGTCTGCGGATCGATCAGCGCCCGCTGGCCGTTCACATAGACATAGCGGTAGTTGTAGTCCGGAATCTCGCGCAGCTCGACGGTGTCGGGCAGGGTCGCGCCGGTTACCACTTCGCCTTCGAGATAGATGGGATCGAGGCGATGCGTGTCGACATAGGTGCGGACTTCAGCCGGAGGCGGGGGGAAGTCATCCACGACCGGATCGCTGGCGATGATCGCGCCGGTATAATCGGTCGAGTAGTTGCCGATGTCCTCCGGCGGCGAGACGACAGCAACGCTGGAGCGCCGTTCCGTCAGCACCACGCGGCTGCCGCCGATATCGGCCGTCACATAGTCGGAATAGACCCAGCCCTGGCCGCCAGCCTCGGCTATGGTGCACCATTTGCTGTTTTCGATGCAGCCATTGAGCGTTGCCGACTGGCCGGCGGCGAGCACGCCGATCACAGGATATTGCGGGCCGGGTCCGGCGCGCACGTTAAGATCGGTGACGGCTGAGACGGCGGTATCGGCAAACGCGGCGCCCGACATCACGGTCAGCATTCCGGCTACCGCAGGAAACAACAGGGATTTCATGGTTTCTCTCCGTTTTCATGGTCCCTCGCCAGCGAAAACGGGGCAGCAGCTCATGCGTTCCCGCTAAAGCGCCTGCGCCAACTCACGATTTGTTCCGTGTTCTCCAGGCAAATCGGTCAGAAGTTCGTGAACGAATTCCAATTTCCGTGCCGTGACGTCCGAAATGACAAAGGGGTAGAGGTCGGGCAGGCCCATGCAGCGGTTGATCGAATTGGAGGCTTCCGACAGCACCAGCCAGCGGGCAAGGATCTTCTCGAAAGGCTCGGGCGCGGTCGCCGGCTCCGAGGGTGCGGCCTGCAACCCGCCGCCTGTGTCGCCGCGCGGCAAGTCGTTGGCCTCCACCGTCTCCAGCCGGCCGAGCGGAAAGTTCAGCGCGTGCACCATTTCCAGCGTGTCGGTGATGTGCAGGTGATGAGCCCAGGTCTCGGCCCAGTCCTCCCATGGATGCGAGGTCGCATAGGCCGAGATGTGGCCTTGCTGCCAGTCGGGCGGCGCACCATTGGCATAATAGGCCTTCAGCGCCTGTTCGTAATCGGCGCGGTCGTCGCCGAACAGTGCGCGGAAAGCTTCGAGCCTGTGCGGATCGTCGCGGATGAGGCGGTCCCAGTAATAGTGCCCGAGCTCGTGGCGGAAATGACCGAGCAAGGTGCGGTAGTTCTCGCCCATCTCGACGCGCCGCTTCTCGCGCTCGGCCGAATCCGCCTCGGCGACGTTGAGCGTGATCAGGCCATTGTCGTGGCCGGTAAGAATCCGCTCGCCGCCGGGGCCGCCGCCGATCGGATCGGCGAGGAAGTCGAATGCCAGGCCGATCTCGTCGGCCGGGTTCTGCTTGGGCGCCACCGGCAGCCCGAAGGCCAGCAGCGAGTAGATGGCGCGCTTCTTCGCCGCTTCGACACGGATCCAGCGGCGGCGGTTGCCGTCGACGGAGAGATCCGGGATCAGCTGATTCAGCACGCAGGCGCGGCAAAAAGCGTGACCCGGTTCCGCCATCCAGTTGCAGGCGCATTCATCGGCGTTGGTGCACTGGAAGACGCCATCGACGCCCGCCAGCGCAAAACAGGCGTGCTCGGGATCGTAGAGCACGGGGTTCCCGCAGTTCAGGCACTGGGCGTTCTCGAAATAGATGCGATGGCCGCAATGCGGGCAGTCGAAGAGTTTCATGTTGGTCTCAATTCACCGGAGGTGACACAAATGTTCACGGCGGCCCGTGCCCAACGCGAACAGCCGCGCGGTGTTCCACATTACCTGAAGCTATTTGGCCGCAAGCTGGGCGACAACCTGCCTTGCCACCGCCTCGCCCGACAGCCGTGCGCCGCCGCAGGTCTGGACCAGCGAGCCGGCCAGATGCTCGCCGGCGAAGAAGATCTTGTCGGCCACCGGCTGCATGAGTGCGGCGCGCGCCAGTGAACGGCCGGGGCGGGCCGCGGCATATGCGCCGCGCACGAAGCGCTCGCCGCCCCAATTGGTCATCATTGCGCGTCCGACATGCTTGCGCGTATCGCCGCCGAAGATGCCACACAGCCGGTCGACGACGAAGTCGATGCCGGCCGCCTCGCCGGCCGCCGACATTTCCCAGGCGAAATCGCCGCCGACGAAGCCGACCATCAAGTCAAGGTCGAACGGGAAGCAGAGGAAGTAGATGTCGTGCCTGGCCATCCGTTCGATCAGCAGGTCGTCGAAGGGCTGCAGCCCGAGCCTGGTGCCCGATATTTCGACTGGCAATTTGGTCAGCATGCCCATCGGCAGGTCGAAGAAGGCGCCGAAATGCGTGTCGGGCAGGGCCGGCGAGAACGCGATCTCCTCGAAGGCGAGCACCGCCGGCGAAGCGGTCACGATCACCGCTTTGGCGCGGACGGTGCCGCGATCGGTGACGCAGGCGACGCCGGGCACGTCCCACAGGATCTTGCGCACCGGCGTCGACAGTTCGACCGGCACGCCGGCGCCGAAACGCGCCACCAGCGCGCCAAGGCCCTCCTTGCTGAAGTAGTTCGGGTCGAGATCGGCCGCGGCCTGGAAGTCCAGGATCGAGATTTCGTCCTCGTCGGCACCGAAATCCATCGGCCCGGCGAAGGTGGCGGCGGCGCGCGGCGCATGGCCTTTTGCCAAAAGCGCCGAAAGACGATCGTCATCTCCGTCCTTCACTTCATGCCTGGCCAGCAGTTCGAACAGCTTTGCGTCGGCGGCCTTCATGTCGGCTTCTTCCGCTTCGCTCGCCTTGCGCTCGCGGTAGTAGAGATGATCAACGTTCATGTCGTGATGATGCAACGTCCAGCCTGCCGCCTGGGCTTCGGGAAAATAGGGATTGCGGTCGGCGGCATGCAGCCAGGCGCAGCCGATGTCGAAAGGCACGCCGAAATGCTGGTCGCTGGTCCAGGCTCGCCCGCCGATTCGGTCCATCGCTTCGAGCAGCGTGAAGGAAAGCCCCGCGGCCTGCAGGGTCCTGGCGGCGGCAAGACCCGCCGAGCCGGCACCGATGATGACGACATCAACGTCTTGCATGCAGCCCCCTTGCCACAATAATCACTTGATCCTAGGCAAATTCCACGGCATTCGCCAGCATTGCAGCGGTGACAGTGACAAGTGCGCGTTTCGCTGGCAAGTTCGCAATTGGGACGTGATTCAGGCAACCAGGAGATCAACATGGCAATTCTTGCCAAGGGAAAGATGTTTGCAGCGGCCGTGGTAGCGGTGCTTGCGCTGGCGACGGGCGCACAGGCAGCGGCCAGCTGCGGCAAGACCGGCGCCGGCTTCGAGGCCTGGAAGCAGGATTTTGCCGCGCAGGCCAGGTCGGAAGGTGTGGGCGCCAAGGGGCTGGCCGCTCTGGCCGGGGCGAACTACGCGACTAAGACGATCTCCGTCGACCGCGGCATTCACAAGGCTTTCAGCGGCTCGGTGGACGATTTCATGCGGCGGCGCGGCGGCGCGGCGATTATTTCCAAGGGCCGGTCGCTGAAAAAGTCGAATGCGGCGCTGTTCGCCAAGATCGAAGCGAATTACGGCGTGTCGCCGGGCGTGTTGCTCGCCATCTGGGGTATGGAAACCGGCTTCGGTTCGGCCATGGGCAACCAGAACACCGTCTCTGCCATTTTGACGCTTGCCTATGATTGCCGCCGCCCAGGGTTCTTCTACCCGCATGCCATCGCAGCCCTGAAGCTGGTTGATCGCGGGGTGCTGTCAGCCTCGTCGGTCGGCGCCGCGCATGGCGAGATCGGACACACGCAGTTCCTGCCAGGAAACGTCCTGAAATATGGCGTCGGCGGCGGAAACCTGCGCGACAAGGGCACGGCGCTGGCTTCCACCGCCAACTTCCTCAAGGGCCATGGCTGGCGGGCGGGCGCGAGCGCGAGTGCGAATATGGGCGCGATTGCCGGCTGGAATTCCGCGAGCGTCTATCAGCAGGCCATCGCCCGCATCGCCACGGCGATCGACGGCGATTGACGGACCATGCACCGGGCAGAAGGCCCCGGCCATTTCTGACTTGATCAAAAACCCGGCGCGAATGCCGGGTTTTTATTTGATTTCGAGCGTGTAGGAGCAGCCGGCCAGGGTCTTGCCGGGGTGGGATTCGACGGTCGAGACGTTGAGCTTGACGTCCGTTGAGAAGGTCAATCCTTCCGACTCTTCGGTGCTTTGGACAACGACTTTCTCGCCAAGGAATTTTTGCGGCGTGGAAAAAGCGGCCATGACGTTGAGTTCTTTGGCAAGCTCCGGCGCGGCAACGCCGTCGAGCACGGCCATCGGCCCCGCAGCGGTAAACACGATCGATCCTGTCTCGCGGTTGAACACGCGGATTTTGGCCGGCAGTTCGTATTGGCTGAGAAACGGATTGCCCGAGGCAACCTCCTTCCAGCCAAGCGTTTCAACGGCACCCGGTGCGCTGGACAGCCACAGGGCAAAGTCGTTGTAGGTCGGAACGTCCGCCCTGCACTCGATCAGCGCCGGAAGGTCGAGAGAGGCGGGGTCGAACTCCTGGCCCGCCGCCGGCGTCGCCAGAACAACCAGGGGCGCCAGGCAGCGACCGAAACCGCGCATCCGCCCTACTTGGCGCGGTTGCGCGCGGCCAGCGTCCTCAGCCGCAGCGCATTGAGACGGATGAAGCCGGCGGCGTCCTTCTGGTCGTAGGCGCCGCGGTCGTCCTCGAAGGTGACCAGCGCATCCGAATAGAGCGTCTTCTTCGACTTGCGGCCGGTGACCATGACGTTGCCCTTGTAGAGCTTGAGGCGCACCGTGCCCTCGACCTCTTCCTGGCTCTTGTCGATCATCGCCTGCAGCATCAGCCGTTCGGGCGCGAACCAGAAGCCGTTGTAGATCAGCTCAGCGTAACGCGGCATGAACTCGTCCTTGAGATGGGCGGCCCCACGGTCGAGCGTGATCGATTCGATGGCGCGGTGGGCGGCAATCAGGATCGTGCCGCCTGGTGTTTCGTAGACGCCACGCGATTTCATGCCGACGAAGCGGTTCTCGACCAGGTCGAGCCGGCCGATGCCATTGTCGCGGCCAAGATCGTTGAGTGCCGCCAGCATGGTCGCCGGCGACAGCTTCTTGCCGTTCAGCGCGATCGGATCGCCCTTCAGGAACTCGATCTCGATCTCGGTGACGGTATCAGGTGCGTCCATCGGCGAAACGGTGCGCTGGTGGACGAATTCGGGCGGCTCCACCCACGGGTCTTCCAGCACCTTGCCCTCGGAGGACGAATGCAAAAGGTTGGCGTCGACCGAGAACGGTGCGTCGCCCTTCTTGTCCTTCGGCACCGGGATCTGGTGCTGCTCGGCGAAATTCATCAGGTCGGTGCGCGACTTGAATGACCAGTCGCGCCACGGCGCGATGACCTTGATGTCGGGGTTCAATGCGTAAGCCGAAAGCTCGAAGCGCACCTGATCGTTGCCCTTGCCGGTGGCGCCATGCGCGATCGCGTCGGCGCCGGTTTCCCGCGCTATATCGACCAGATGCTTGGAGATCAGCGGCCGCGCGATCGAGGTGCCAAGCAGATAGGTGCCTTCATAGACGGTGTTGGCGCGGAACATCGGGAAGACGAAGTCGGACACGAATTCCTCGCGCACGTCGACGACGCGGATGTCCTTGATGCCCATCATCTCGGCCTTGCGACGGGCCGGCTCGAGTTCGCCGCCCTGGCCGAGATCGGCGGTGAAAGTCACGACTTCGGCGCCGAGTTCAGTCTGCAGCCATTTCAGGATGATGGATGTGTCGAGACCGCCTGAATAGGCAAGCACGACTTTTTTGACGTCTTTGGCCTTGGACATTTCTACTCCGTCGATGGCGGACGCCCCAGCCTGGGCGTCACGGATTGTCGCAGCGCCTTTTAGCAGGAACGGCAGAGCGAGCAAGCACGCGTGCATGCACGGCTTCTGGTCCAGCGCATGGCCGGGGGCGGCCGGCAGCGAAAACAATCTGCTGCAATCAAAGGCTGCATTTGCTGGAGGGACTTAATCAAGTTTTCACGCCGTGCCGCTAACACTTACGACAAAGCCGCCTTGACCACGTTCCGGGCGGCTTCTTGCCTGCTTTGTCGTGGGTGTCCTCGGACTCGGGCCGTTCTTGATGCGCGTTATATCATGCATCGCCATGGAGCATAATCTGTGGCTTGTCCTGCTGGCGGCGCTGATGTGCGTCACCGGCTGCTGGGTGACCATCGGCCTCTTCGACCGTTCGAGGAAAACCGCCGGCGTGCAGATGAAGGGCTGGCTGTTCCTGACCGCGGTCGCCGCCGGCTCGTCGATCTGGTGCACCCATTTCATCGCCATGCTGGCCTACCAGCCCGGCGCGCCGATCACCTTCGATCCGGTCCTGACCATGGCATCCCTGGTCATCGCCATCATCGGCACCGGGCTGGGCTTCACCCTCGCATCCGGCAAGAGCCGGCGCCTGGCTCCGGAATGGGGCGGCATCGTCGTCGGCCTGGCGATTTCGGCCATGCACTACACCGGCATGATGGCTTATCATGTTGCCGGCATCGTCGAATGGGACGGCTCCTATGTCGTGGCCTCACTGGTCATCTCGGCCGTGTTCTCCGCCTTGGCCGTCGGCCATGCCGTGCGCCGGCCATACCGCTGGTCGCATTATCTCGCCATCGGGCTGCTGGTGCTGGCGATCGTCGGCCTGCATTTCACGGCTATGGCCGCGGTGGCGGTGACGCCGCTGTCCTTCATCAGCACAGGCACCAATCCCGATATTCTGGTGGCAATGGCGGTCGCCGTCGCCGTGGTGGGCCTGATCGTCGCGGCCACCGGCTTCGCCAGCTATCTGATCGATGAGCGTGGCCGTCTGGAGAGTTTCGAGCGGCTTCAGCATCTCGCCCTCAACGACGCCCTTACCGGCCTTCCCAACCGGGTCTCCTTCAACGACCGCCTCGACCATGAGATCGACCGGGCACGCGAGGGCGAGGACACAATGACGGCGGTCATCGTCATCGATCTCGACCGCTTCAAGGAGATCAACGACCTCAGGGGGCATGCGGCCGGCGACCAGGCGCTCAAGATCGTCGCCCGCAGGCTGGCGAAACTCACCGGCGAGGGCGAGTTCGTCGCCCGGCTCGGCGGTGACGAGTTCGCCGCGATCAAGCGCTTCAAGGATCAGAAGGACCTTCTCGGGCTGGTCTCGCGGCTGGAGAAGTCGCTGTTCGAGCCGTTGCGGCTCGACGATTTCGAAATCGCCGCGGGCGCCAGCATCGGCGTCGCGGTCTATCCACGCGACGGAGCCGACCGCGAGCGGCTGGTCAGCAATGCCGATCTTGCCATGTACCGGGCGAAGAACGACGTCACGCGAGCCGTCTGCTTCTACGAATCCGCCATGGACGAGACGGCGCGGGCGCGCCGTGCCTTGGCCTCCGACCTTCGCCAGGCGATCGACCGCGGCGAGCTTTCGCTGCACTATCAGGTGCAGACCTCGGTCCCGACCGGCGCCACCTGCGGCTACGAGGCGCTGCTGCGCTGGACCCATCCCGTGCACGGCATGATCCCGCCCGCTGAATTCATCCCGATTGCCGAAGAGAACGGCTCGATCATGGCGATCGGCGAATGGGTGCTGCGGACCGCGTGCCGGCAGGCGGCCTCGTGGGGCAATGGCCACAAGATTGCGGTCAATCTGTCACCGGTACAGTTCGCCCATGCCGATCTCGCCAAGCTCATCCATCAAATCCTGATCGAGACCGGACTGTCGCCGAAACGGCTGGAACTGGAGTTGACCGAATCGACGATCGTCGCCGACAAGGTGCGCACGCTGCATGTCCTGCGCCAGATCAAGGCGCTGGGGGTGACGATCGCGATCGACGATTTCGGCACCGGCTATTCATCGCTCGATACGCTGCGCTCGTTTCCCTTCGACAAGATCAAACTCGACCGCTCGTTCATGGCTGACGTCGAGCGAAGCCCGCAGGCCAAGGCCATCATCCGGGCGGTGCTGACGCTGGGCCGCAGCCTCGACATTCCGGTGCTTGCCGAAGGCGTCGAGACGCATGTCCAGCTCACCATCCTGCAGGTCGAAGGCTGCAACGAGGCGCAAGGCTATTTCCTCGGCCGGCCCAAGCCGATCGACCAGATCACCGGGGACGCCGATGTTAGCAACGATCAACTCGTCGCGGAGGAGCCGGCGAGGATGCGGCTGAGCAGGCAGGCATAGGACGCCGCGGCCGGCCGTCCAGCGAATGCCTTGCGGACGCCTTCTGGATCGACATCGGGTGGCTGCTGTGTCTGGCATCGTCATGGCGCATCCTGTATAGGCCTCCCAATTCCCTGGGGCCGCTCATGTCGTTCATTCCAGACACTGCCACGCTGATCCAGTTCGCCATCGCCACGGTCATCCTGGCGATCACGCCGGGTCCGGACATGACGCTGTTCGTCTCGCGCACGCTCAACCAGGGCCGTGCCACCGGCTTTGCCTCGATGGCCGGCGCGCTGTGCGGCGCGCTGATCCACACCACGCTGGTGGTTGTCGGTGTCTCGGCGCTGATCGTCGCCTCGCCGATGGCTTTCTTCGTGCTGAAGATCTTCGGCGCGGGCTATCTCGTCTTCCTGGCCTGGCAGGCAATCACCAGGGGCTCGGCCTTTTCGCCGGAGAAGAAGACAGGCCCCGAGATTTCGCTGTTGCGCAGCTGGGCGGCGGGCCTTGGCGTCAATCTGCTCAATCCGAAGATCATCCTGTTCTTCATGACCTTCCTGCCGCAGTTCGTCTCTGCGCATGATCCGAACGCACCGGGAAAGCTGTTTTTCCTTGGGCTGATGTTCATCGTGCTGTCGGTGCCGGTGACGGTACCGATGGTGCTGGCGGCGGAAAAGTTTTCGGCGGCGATGAAGGCCAGCCCGCGCGTCACGCGGGTGGTCGACTATCTGTTTGCCGGCGTGTTCTCCGCCTTCGCCCTCAAGATCCTGACGGCCCAGGCGAAGTAGGCGCCGTCATCCTGTCTGGCCATCTTCTTTTGAGTCTGGTTCGCCTTGCCACCAGCTTGCGGCCCAGCGCCCGGCGCTGAGCCAATAAAAGATACCACCGACCATGCCGCTGCCGATCACGGCCATGATGGCGCTGGTGTCCCTGATGACGAAGGCGGTGTCATCGCTGTGGTCGGCAAGCCCGAGGAAAACACCGGCAACCACCGCGCCCGCCAGCGCATAGAACAGCCAGTCGCGCCGGCCGAGGATTTCGGCAAGCAGGATGACGACAGAGGCCGGCATCAGGGCGAAATAGGCGACGAACAGGGCGGCGAAGGGAATTGAGAAATACAGGGAAGCCGTCGCCGTCGGATGCGCATGCTCGGGCGTGTAGCCGAGCGATGCCAGCAACAGGATATTGAGGAAGGCGCTCGCCGCCAGCGAGGCGACGGCATAGCCGAACAGGATGACGGTGAAACGGATGAGGTAGCCGACGAGACGGGTCATCCCAGATCTCGGCCCAAATCCCGGCGCATGCCCGACTTGCGTCCGGCCAGAAGCCAGTAGACCGAACCGGCGGCAATGCCGGCGGTGGCCAGGAAACCGAGAAAGCCCGGATTGAAGATAAAACTGCCGGCCGAGCGCGGCATGGACACGCCAAAGGCGATGGACGTGATCGCACCCGTGGCGGCAAAGTAGAACCATCCCCGAAGCGAAAACCATTCAGCGACAAAGAGCGCCGGGCCGACGATCAGCAGCGCGGCGATCGTCACGGTCAACACCGCGA
This sequence comes from Mesorhizobium sp. M0088, assembly GCF_040322895.1. Taxonomy (NCBI): domain Bacteria; kingdom Pseudomonadati; phylum Pseudomonadota; class Alphaproteobacteria; order Hyphomicrobiales; family Phyllobacteriaceae; genus Mesorhizobium; species Mesorhizobium sp. M0088. The sequence goes on along the minus strand of NZ_JAMYUI010000012.1, from coordinate 126,434 downwards.
GCGGGAAGGAACCCAGCCAGTCGAAAGCGAAAATGATGGACCAGTTGCCATCTTCCAAACCTTCCAGAAGAGCGATCAGCAGCACCGGGACCAGGATCGAGGTCAGCACGGCGGCGATATAGCCGACCGCCATCACGGCGAGGCGCTTCAGCCAGGCGACGGGGCGGCTCACGCCTCGCCGTGCCCCGCTATCATCATCGCTTCCAGCGCCAGCCGGTCGACCTTGCGCATGCGCTCGGAGTCGGACTTGAGCTGGCCGCAGGCGGCGAGGATGTCGCGGCCGCGTGGCGTGCGGATCGGCGAGGCATAGCCGGCGTTGTTGATGTAGTCGGCGAATTTCTCGATCGTCTCCCAGTCCGAGCACTGGTAGTTGGTGCCAGGCCACGGGTTGAACGGGATCAAATTGATCTTGGCCGGAATGCCCTTGAGCAGCTTGATCAGCCCCTTGGCGTCCTCGATGGAATCGTTGACATCCTTCAGCATCACATATTCGAAGGTGATGCGCTTGGCGTTCGACAGGCCGGGATAGGCGCGGCAGGCGGCGATCAGCTCCTTCAGCGGATACTTCTTGTTGATCGGCACAAGCAGGTCGCGCAGATCGTCATTGGTGGCATGCAGCGAGATCGCCAGCATGACGCCGATCTCCTCGCCGGTGCGGAAGATTTCCGGCACGACGCCGGAGGTCGACAGCGTGATGCGGCGCTTCGACAAGGAAAGGCCGTCACCGTCGGAAGCGATCAGCAGCGCCTTCTTGACCGCTTCGAAATTGTAAAGCGGTTCGCCCATTCCCATCATGACGATGTTGGACACTTTGCGGCCCTCGGCCGGCACGATGGCGCCGTCGGGCGTGTCGCGGTCGGGAAAATCGCCGAGCCGGTCGCGGGCGGTGAGCAGCTGGGCGAGGATCTCCTCAGCCGTCAGATTGCGCACCAGCTTCTGCGTGCCGGTGTGGCAAAACGAGCAGGTCAGCGTGCAGCCCACCTGCGAGGAGATGCACAGCGTGCCGCGACCCTCTTCGGGAATGTAGACAGTCTCGATCTCGACCGGCCGGCCGGCGCCGCGCGGCGGAAAGCGGAACAGCCATTTGCGCGTGCCGTCGGCGGAAATCTGCTCCTCGACGATCTCGGGCCTGGCGACGGTGAAGTGCTTGTCCAGTTCGGCGCGCAGATCCTTGGAAATGTTGAACATGCCGGCGAAATCGGAGACGCCGCGCACATACATCCAGTGCCACAGCTGCTGGGCGCGCATTTTCGCCTGGCGCTCGGGCACAGTGCCTGATGCAACCAGAGCCTCGGCGAGCTCGACCCGCGTCAGGCCGATCAGCGACGGCTTTTCGGGCTGTGCCGCGCGGGCGCGCAACGCGTCGCGGGCGCCGTCAGTGGTGAGATCGAATGAAAGGGTCATGGTTGCACTGATATAAGCGGTTTGCGGCCGATTTCACGCATCGTGCCGGAAAGGAAGCGCGGCGCATAGCACAGGTTGAGGGCAGAGTCATGGGTTGTGCCGGTTTAACCTCTGGCCTGCACGTGTTAGGGCTCGATACTCCCCGCTCGAGGACAGACATGGCCGGCACATCGCGAAGATATCCCATGCTGCGGCGTTCGCGCGCGATGTGGGGCTCACGGCGGGTGTGGCAGCCGCGCCTGGTGTTCTGGGCCGGAGCGCTTGGCATCGGTGTGATCAGCGTGCTGTTCGCGGTGCTGGCGGACAGGGCGCAGGAACTGTTTCACCTGATGACAGGAGACGGAGGCGGCTGGCGTTTCTATCTGCCGCTTGCCGTTACGCCGTTGGGTTTCGTGCTGTGCGCCTGGCTTGCCCACACCTTCGTTCCCGGCTCGCAAGGCAGCGGCATTCCGCAGGCGATCGCCGCCCGCCATCTTCGCGACGACGAGGACCGAAGTCATATCCTGTCCCTCAAGCTGGTGGTCGGCAAAATCATGCTCACCATCGTCGGCCTGTTCTGCGGCGCCTCGATCGGCCGCGAGGGTCCGACCGTGCAGGTCGGCGCGTCGCTGATGCTGCAGGCGGCGCGCTGGGGCGGCATGGTGCAGGCGCGGGGCCTGATCCTGGCCGGGTCGGCCGCCGGTATCGCCGCCGCCTTCAACACGCCGCTGGCCGGCATCGTCTTCGCCATCGAGGAGATGGGCCGCACCTACGAGGCGCGTACCAACGGGCTGGTGCTGACGGCGGTGATCCTGGCCGGCCTCGCCTCGCTCGGCCTGCTCGGCAACTACACCTATTTCGGCGTCGCCAAGGACACGATCTCGTTTGCCGCCGAGTGGCCGCTGGTGATCGCCTGCGGCGTCATCGGCGGCGGGCTCGGCGCGCTGTTTTCGCTGCTGGCGTTGAAGGCGACACGCCGGATCCGGCGCTGGAACACTGGGCAGCCTTTGCAGCGCGCTTTGCTGGTCGCGGCCGTCTGCGGGCTGCTGGTTGCAGTGATCGGCATCGCCTCGGGCGGGCTGACCTTCGGCACCGGTTACGTGCAGGCACGGGGCGCCGTCGAAGGCACGCCGCTGCCATGGTTCTTCTTTGCCGAAAAGTTCCTGGCGGGACTGCTGTCGATGATCTCGGGCATTCCGGGCGGCATCTTCGCGCCCTCGCTGGCGGTCGGCGCCGGCATCGGCAGTTCGCTCGGCCTCCTCTTCGGCGCCAGCACGGGGGCTGCGGCACTGCTCGGCATGGCCGGCTATTTCGCCGGGGTGGTGCAGGCGCCGATGACGGCCTTCGTCATCATCCTGGAGATGACCGGCAATCACGACAATGTCATCGCGCTGATGCTGGCCTCGATGCTGGGCTACGGTACGGCGCGGATGATCTCGCACGAGCCGCTCTACCACGCGCTGTCGCGTGTTTTCATCGCCGAGGCGATCCGGCGGCGGCGGGCGGAGGCCGGGCCGGGATCGGCGCAAGGCTGAAAGCAAAAAGGCCGGGCTTCGCGGCCCGGCCTTTCATTCAAAGCGAAGTGCGTGCCTGCACTCCTTGCCTATTTGCACTTGGCAATCGACGTCAGCGCCGCCGAAATACCTTTCAGCGAGAAGACATAGGAGGTGGGATTGCCGCGGCCGGACTTCGCCGTCACCTTCATGTCGGTGCCGGTCTTCATGGCGGCGATCAGCACCGGCTCCTCGGCGGCATTCTCGACCCAGGCCGATTTTCCGCGGGTGAACATCGAAAACGTCTTCTTGTCGATGGTCACGGTGGCCTTGGAGCCGTCCTGGAAGTTGTAGCCGGCAATGAATTGCGGCTCGTAGGACACTTGCTGGCCGGGCCGCTGGCTGACGAAGAAGAACATGTCGCCATGATCGAGCGTAGGCGGCTGCTTGTCGGTCGGCACGGTCAGGACATAGCAGACCTTGCCGCCCGATGCCTGGTAACTGTAGGTGCCCCAGGCATTGTGCTGGCCGATCTTGGTCGCCGACTGCGCCAGCGCCGGCGCTGCCACGGCCACCAGGACCAGGCTCGAAACTAGTGCAATTAATCCGCGCATCGCTTTTCCCGTATTCCAAATGGTGCGGAGGCAGGCCGGCTTGGCGTCCTGCCCGTCGCTTCATTTTGATTTAATCTGGGTTACCAAACGGTGAATTTCCGAAGAGAAAAGGATCCTTACCCGAGGAAACCGCCGCCATTCCCGCGCCGCCGCCTTGCGAGCGGCTGGCGCGACATCCCTTTGGCGACTTGGAGGCCACGAAAGCGGCAAGAGTTTGACTTTTTACGCTGCCGCAGAAAGCCGGCTTCAACGGCGTTCCGTGCGTGAGTTCAGCCCTTGTCGGCCATGGCGTCCCTGGCGGCTTGCCGGTGCGCAGTGGTGATGTGGGCACTGACGGCGGTGATCGCGGCGGTGAGCACGGCGATGTCGTCGGTGAAGCCAAGCCCGAAGACGAAGTCGGGGATGACATCCACCGGCAGCACGAAATAACCGAGCGCCGCGAGCAGAATGCCTTTGGCGCGCAGCGGGGTGTTCTTGTCCATGGCGCAGTAGTAGGCGGCCACGACCTCTTCCATGTAGGGGATCTGCCGCGCGGCCTTCTTGGCTGTGCGCCAGAATTTCTCGCGCACTTCGCTCTCGTTTGCCAGCTTGCCGCCAAAGCCGAAGAAATCAAAACCGGATTGTTGCGCCATCAGTGTCTCCTTGCGAGCGCCCATGCGCATCCGGCGCATGCCCGCGGGGGAAAATGTGGTGAAACCCGACCCCGGCTACAAGATGCCGGTGCCGATTTGGGCTTGTCGAGGCGATACCAGGCCTCAGGCGCCGGCAAAACGGTTCATTTTCTTGGCCAGATCGATATCGAGCGCGGTGACGCCGCCGGCGTCGTGAGTGTTCAGCGTCACATCGACGGTCTTGTAGACATTCGACCAGTCGGGATGATGGTCCATCGTCTCGGCGGCAAGCGCGACGCGGGTCATGAAGGCGAAAGCCTCGGAGAAATTCGCGAAGGTGAATGTGCGCTTGATGGAAGCGCCGTCTTCCGCCAGCGCCCAGCCGTCAAGACCGGTCAATGCGGCTTCAGCGGCTTGCCTGCCCAGTTTCTCTCTCGCCATGTCCATATCCTGTGATATTCGAAAACGACCCTTACCATAGCGACGGATCGATGAGCGCGAAGCCCATAAACTCCATTCTCTTCGTCTGCCTCGGCAATATCTGCCGGTCGCCGCTGGCGGAAGGTGTCTTCCGCGCGGTTTGGGCCGAGCGCGGGTCGGCCCGGGATATCCTGCTCGATTCAGCGGGAACCAGTGACTGGGAGGCCGGCTCTGCCCCCGATCGACGCGCGATCGCGGTCGCGGTGCGGCACGGCGTTGACATTTCCGGGCAAAGGGCGCGCAAGGTCACGCCGCAGGACCTCCACCGTTTCGACCTGATCCTCGGCATGGACCGGTCGAATGTCGCCGACCTGAAGGCGCTGGCGCCGGCAGCCGTGCAGGACCGCATCCATCTGTTCCTGGAGTTCGCGCAGGGAAAGGCACGCGACGTGCCGGATCCTTATCATGACGAGGCAGAAGCCTTCGCTTCCGCCTATCGCATGATCCGCGAGGCGTCGGAGGCGCTGGCGACAAGGCTGGACGCGCGGGCGTCCGTGCCTGACAGCGGCCAGGCTTCCTCGACGATGTAGGGTCCACCGCCGACCGAATCGCGCGACGACATCAGCACGAAACGGCCGACGCGGAACGGCAGCGTCGAGAAATTGCCGCGCGCCGACAGATATTGGGCGACGTCCAGCGGGGTCGAATTGCGTAAGCGTGCCAGCGTGACATGCGGCATGAACTTGCGGGGATCGGCCGGGATGCCGAGCCGCTGGCAGATGCGGTCGATCTCGCCCTGAAGGGCGGCCAGACCGGGCGAGGCGGAAGCGCCTGCCCACACCGCATGTGGCTTCTTCTGGCCGAAAGCGCCGACGCCGGACAGCGCCAGCGAGAAGGAAGGGCGGTGGACGCGGTCGAGCGCGTTGGCGATCTCGTCGGCGACATGGCCGGGGACATCGCCGATGAAGCGCAGCGTCAGATGGTAGTTTTCGACATCGATCCAGCGGGCTCCCGGCAAGCCGCCCCGCAGCAGGGACAGCGAAAGGGCAGCGTCACGCGGAATTTCGAGGGCGGTGAAAAGACGCGGCATGAAGAGCCTCCCTTCCTCGAATCGAACTGTCATCCCCAACGAATCATCGATAGTCAAACGGAGCAAGAGGTTTGTTGGTCACAGTCCCTGTTAAAAGCCCCCTGCGCGGAAACAGTTCCAATCCGCTAGGAATCGCCCGGCACTGCCGCGATCACCTTCTCGACCGTCGGCAGGATGCGTTCGACTATCTGGTCGACGCCTTCAACGCTCGGATGCAGGCCGTCCTCGAGTTGCATGCCGGGCTGGCCGGCGACGCCGTCGAGAAAGAACGGGTAGAGTACGACGTCGTATTTCTTCGCCAGGTCCGGAAAAATGGCGTCGAACGCATTCTGGTAGTCGGGGCCAAGATTGGGTGCGGCACGCATGCCGGCCAGAAGCACGGCAATCTTGCGCTGCTTCAGCTTGCTCAGCATCTCGTCGAGGTTCTTCCTGGTGATGTCGGGCGAAACGCCGCGCAGCATGTCGTTGGCGCCGAGTTCGAGGATGACCAGTTGCGTGCCGTCGGGCACCGACCAGTCGAGCCGCGCCAGGCCACCGCTCGTCGTGTCGCCGGAAACGCCGGCATTGGCGACGCTCACATCATGGCCTTTGGCGCGAAGGGCAGCTTGCAGCCTGTCGGTAAAGCCCTGGTCAGGCCCAAGGCCATAGCCCGCCGTCAGGCTGTCGCCGAAGCCGACGATTTTGAACGGCTCGGCACGCGCTGACGGCATGGCGCCGCAAATGGCGAGGAAAACCATGAGGCCTGCGGCAATACTGCGTTTGAAAGACATGCGGCAGGCCCCATATGAGCTAGGAATTCTTCAGTCGACGGCTTCCGGCAAGCAGAGCCTTCCCAGATTATAGGACGATTTCATTTTGACAGAAGCCGTCATCGCGCTGAAAGATGTATCCCTGACCCTTGGCGAGGGCGCTTCATCGGTCCATGTGCTGAAGGGTGTCAGCCTTGATGTGGCGACCGGGGAGGCGACCGGCATCGTCGGGCCTTCGGGCTCCGGCAAGTCGACATTGCTGATGGTCCTGGCAGGCCTGGAAAGGGTCGATTCGGGTACGGTCCGAATCGCTGGTGAGTTGCTCAACGGCAAAAGCGAGGACCAGATTGCTTCGTTTCGTGGCCGAAACATTGGCATCGTGTTCCAGTCCTTCCATCTCATTCCCAACATGACGGCGCTCGAAAATGTCGCGGTGCCGCTGGAGCTGGCCGGCCATGCCGATCCGTTTTCGGTGGCGGCGCGCGAGCTGGAGGCGGTTGGCCTCAGCGACCGCGTCACCCACTATCCCGGCGAATTGTCGGGTGGCGAGCAGCAGCGCGTGGCGATCGCCCGCGCATTGGCGCCGTCGCCGCGCATCTTGATCGCCGACGAGCCGACCGGCAATCTCGACCAGGCGACCGGGCGGCAGGTCGCCGACCTCCTGTTTGCCAAGGCGGCCGAGCGCGGCATGACGCTGGTGCTGGTGACCCATGATCCGGCGCTCGCGGCACGCTGTTCGCGCCAGGTATCGATGCGCTCGGGCCGGATCGAGGCGCCGGCTCCTGTCAAGGTGACGGCCTGATGCCGCTGTCCCGGACGTTGAGGCTCGCGGTCCGCTTCTCGTTGCGCGAGATGCGCGGCGGCCTGTCCGGCTTCCTGATCTTTCTCGCCTGCATCGCGCTCGGCGTCGCGGCCATCGGCGGCGTCAACTCGGTGGCGCGTTCGATCACCGCCGGTGTCGCCAATCAGGGCCAGACGCTGCTGGGCGGCGACCTTCGCTTCGAGATCAACCAGCGTGACGCCAGCCAGGCGGAGCGCAGCTTCCTTGACGGGCTCGGCACAGTTTCCCGGACCGCCAGCATGCGTTCGATGGCGCGTCTGGCCGACGGATCCGACCAGGCGCTGGTCGAGGCCAAGGCGGTCGACCATGCCTATCCTCTCTATGGCACGCTGGAGACCGAGCCGGCACTGTCGAAACAGGAACTGTTCGGCGAAGAGTTCGGCGTCTTCGGTGCGGCGGCACCCGACCTTCTGTTCGAGCGGCTGCACGTCAAGATCGGCGACCGGCTGAAGCTCGGCACCGCCACTTTCGAACTGCGCGCCAGGCTTGTCGCCGAACCGGACGCCGTGTCCGACGGTTTCGGCTTCGCGCCAAGGCTGATGATCTCGACGGACGGGCTGGCGGCCACTGGACTGATCCAGCCGGGCAGCCTGGTCGAGAATGCCTACAAGATCCGCCTACCGGCAGACGCCGACGAGGCGCGACTGAAGGGCGTCCAGGACCAGGCGGCCACGGATTTCCCCGAAGCAGGCTGGTCGATCCGCACACGCAGCAACGCGGCGCCCGCGCTGTCGTCGAACATTGAACGTTTCTCTCAGTTTCTGACCCTGGTCGGGCTGACGGCGCTGGTGGTCGGCGGTGTGGGCGTCGCCAATGCGGTGCGCGCCTATCTCGACGGCAAGCGCGGCGTGATCGCCACCTTCAAGAGCCTGGGCGCTTCGGGCGGCTTCGTCTTTGCCGTCTATCTGGTGCAGATCCTGATCATTGCCGCATTGGGTATCGTGCTGGGCCTTGTGCTCGGCGCGCTGATGCCGTTCGCAGCGAGTGCGGCCTTGCAATCCGTCATTCCGGTGCCGGCCGCAGGCGGCTTCTATCCCGGCGCGCTCGGCATGGCGGCGCTGTTCGGCCTGCTGGTGACGTTGGCTTTCGCGCTGCTGCCGCTCGGCCGCGCCCGCGACGTGCCGGCAACCGCGCTGTTTCGAGAGATGGGGCTGGAAGGCCGCGGCTTGCCGCGCCCCGCCTATGTCGCGGCGGTCATAGGCATCGCGCTGTTGCTGGCGGCGCTGGCCATTCTGTTTTCCGGCGACCAGCGCATCGCCTCGATCTTTGTCGGCGCTACCGTCTTCGCCTTCCTGGTGCTGCGCGTGGTCGGCGCACTGGTGCAATGGGCGGCCAGGAAAAGCCCGCGCGTGCGCTTCGTGGCGCTCAGGCTCGCCATCGGCAACATCCATCGGCCAGGCGCCCTGACGCCATCGGTGGTGCTGTCCTTGGGGCTCGGCCTGACGCTGCTGGTGACCCTGGCGCTGATCGACGGCAATCTCAGGCGGCAGATCTCCGGCAGCCTGCCGGAACGGGCGCCGAACTTCTTCTTCGTCGACATCCAGAGCGCCGATGTCGCGTCTTTCTCGGCGCTGATCGGCAAGGAGGCGCCGCAGGGCGTGCTGGCCAAGGTGCCGATGCTGCGCGGCCGGGTGATGGCGCTGAACGGTATCGATGTCGACAAGGTGAAGGTGCCGGCGGAAGGCGCCTGGGTGCTGAGGGGCGACCGCGGCCTGACCTATGACACCAGGCAGCCGCAGAACGCGACGTTGACCGAGGGCAGTTGGTGGCCCGAAGATTACAGCGGCGAGCCGCTGGTTTCGTTTTCGGCGCAAGAAGGCAAGGAGATCGGGCTGAAGCTCGGCGATACCATCACCGTCAACGTGCTCGGACGCAATGTCACCGCCAGGATCGCCAATTTCCGCCAGGTCGAGTGGGAGACGATGGGCATCAATTTCGTCATGGTGTTCTCGCCCAACACATTCGCGGGCGCCCCGCATGGCTGGATGGCGACGCTGACCGAAAAGAGTACCTCGACGGCCGACGACGTCCGCATCCTCAACGCCGTCACCCGCGCCTTCCCGGCGGTGACGACGGTGCGGGTCAAGGACGCGCTCAATGTCGTCAACCGGCTGGTCGGACAGCTCGGCTCGGCGATCCGAGCCGCGGCCGGCGTGGCGCTGATCGCTTCGGTGCTGGTGCTGGCCGGCGCGCTCGCCGCCGGCAACCGGGCGCGCATCCATGATGCGGTGGTGCTGAAGACGCTGGGGGCGACACGCACGACGCTGATATCGGCCTTCTCGCTCGAATACATGCTGATCGGACTGGCCACCGCCATCTTCGCGCTGGCGGCGGGCAGTGCGGCGGCCTGGTTCGTCGTCGCGCGCATCATGACATTGCCGTCGCATTTCATGCCCGAGGTGGCAGTGGCGACCATTCTGTTTTCGCTGGTGATCACGGTCGGCATTGGTCTGGCCGGCACCTGGCGGGTGCTCGGCCACAAGGCAGCACCGGTGCTGCGCAATTTGTGACGACAGGCCCGGAAATGGGCATCCTGGATTAAATCTTGGTAAGAAAGCCCTCCGAAAAGCCGAGGAATCGGCACTTCGCCCTCTCACGAACCGTTACATCCGGTTACGGACTTGTTCTTGACGCGAATAACCATCATATTTCGCCACAGGCATGCTGGAGCCCTGCCAGCGGCGCCTGGGTCCGGAAGGACCTGACACCCGACGGGGCAGAAGCAATAGAGGACTACAATGGCTGATCCCATTCGCAACTACCAGACGCGCGCCGTGCCCGGCGTCAGCGTCGGTGCCGACATCGATCAGGGCCTGCGCGCCTATATGATCAGGGTCTACAATCTGATGGGGCTTGGCCTCCTCATCACTGGTCTTGCCGCGATCGGCACGATCATGCTGGCCACCACCACCGATCCGGCTTCGGCTGTCGCGACGCTGCCAAGCGGCGAGATGCTGACCTCCTTCGGCTACGCGATCTTCGGCTCGCCGCTGCGCTGGGTGGTGATGCTGGCGCCGCTGGCTGCCGTGCTGTTCCTGTCGTTCCGCGTTCAGTCGATGAGCGTTTCGGCGGCGCAGACGACGTTCTGGGTCTATGCTGGTCTCGTCGGCCTGTCGCTGTCTTCGATCTTCCTGGTCTACACCACGGCCAGCATCTCACAGACCTTCTTCGCCACGGCCGCCGCCTTCGGTGCGCTGTCGCTGTTCGGCTACACCACCAAGCGCGACCTGACGGCGATGGGCTCGTTCCTGATCATGGGCGTGTTCGGCATCATCATCGCGTCGGTGATCAATATCTTCCTGCAGTCGTCGGCGCTGTCCTTTGCCGTGTCGGCGATCGGCGTGCTGGTCTTCGCGGGCCTGACCGCCTATGACACGCAGAAGATCAAGGAGATGTATTTCGAGGGCGACACTTCCGACGTCGCCGGCCGCAAGGCGATCATGGGCGCTCTGACGCTCTATCTCGACTTCATCAACCTGTTCATGTTCCTGCTGCAGTTCATGGGCGACCGCCGCTAAAGCGGCATTGCACCATCAACTTCCGGAAGGGCGGCCCAACGGCCGCCCTTTTCTTTTGTCTTGGCCCTTGCTGTTATTGCGAGCAGAGAAACGGCATGCATAAACAATGAGCAATATTGCGATCCGGCCCGCCACGGTGGCCGACCTCGACAGCGTCACGGACATCTATGCCGATGCGGTGACCCAAGGCACGGCGAGCTATGAGCTGGAGCCGCCGAGCCGTGCGGAGATGGGTGTTCGATTCGACAGCCTGACGGCCGGCGGCTTTCCTTACCTGGTGGCGGAGAAGGACGGCACCGTTCTCGGCTACGCCTATGCCGGCGCCTTCCGGCCACGCCCGGCCTATCGCTTCATCGTCGAGGATTCGGTCTATGTCGCGCCCGAGGCCAAGGGCCAGGGCGTCGGGCTCAAGCTGATGCAAAGCCTGATCGAGGCAGTGACGACGGCGGGCTTTCGCCAGATCATCGCGGTGATCGGCGATGGCCGTCCCGACAGCGCCTCGGTGCGGTTGCACGAAAAGCTCGGCTTTCGCCATTCGGGACGCCTTGAAGGTTCCGGCTACAAGCATGGGCGCTGGCTGGACACGGTGTTCATGCAGCTGTCGCTGAATGGCGGTGCGACGCTGCCGCCGGATCCCGAATCGCTGCCGGAGCGGAAGTTTCGCCTTGGAGGGGATTGAAGAAGGAACTGAAGAATTGGGGAACTGGAGAACTGGAGAACTGGAGAAGAAGGCGGTCACATCAGGTGTAGAGTGCCCTTTTCATCAATTCTTCAATTCTCCAGTTTCTTCAATTCCGTAGCTCAAGCCTCTACAACCTTGAGCTTGCTGTCGAACACACCAAGCACGCGGCCGAGTTCCTGGCCGCGCTTCAGGATGCGGCCGCCGGCGGCGATGACGGCAAAAGCGCCCTGCTTGCGGGCCAGTTTCGGATCCTTGACGATCTGGAACAGCGGCACTTCGCTGGTGCGGCGGAATACGGAAAACACAGCGCGGTCCGCAAGATGGTCGATGGCGTAGTCGCGCCATTCATTGGCGGCGACCATGCGGCCGTAGAGCCTGAGGATCTGGTCCAACTCGCGGCGGTCGAACCGCACCGGCTGATCGAGACGTTCGCGTCGCGCCTCGTGCAGCGGGATCAATATCGCGGATGCGTCCCCATCCCCCGTCCCGCCGCTGTCATCGGTCATGCCTCGATCCTTCAAAATGAATCTTTGCCAACCAAAGTTGGCGTGTTCGCGACTGAATTGCAAGCCCAGCGAACCGAGCCCCGCGCCGCGCTGTTTCCGTTACGTCCAGTCACTTTTATGAAACGCCGTGTTGGAATTGGTGATGTTCCGCCACATTTCTGCCTTTTTTTATCCGCGCTCATGCCCCAATGTCCGACGAATTTACCGGTGTTGCCTGAGACGGTTCGGTCCGGCACCGGCTCGTAAACCCCAAGCCCCCCGCCCACGGGTCTGCGTCGGATCGAACCAACCTCGGTTCTTCTTCGGAAGAATCGGGTGCGACGATCCCAAAACCTAAATGACCGACGTCAGAAGCAAGCTGACGTCGGTTTTTTATTGGGTGAGAAGCGGTTCGCGCAGCGAACGAAAAGCCAATTGCTTGGCTTTTCGAGCTTCGAACGCCCTGAGCCTGCGAAGGGCCGGGCGTGGTTAGTCGATCCACCCTGCCGGGTCCGCGCTGCTTCGCAGCGTCCCGGCGTTCGCCGGCCTTCATCGTGCCACCGGCACGATGAATTCGCCTTCGACGAACCGGCTGCTCGCCCCACAAGGGGAGAAGGAAAGAAGGCCTTAAGGCTTGTGGATGAACGCGGCGCCGAGAATGGGACCGGGCATGCCGTCCTTGCCGACCGACTGCAGCAGCACGGCGCAGCCGCCCTTTTTGGCAATCTCGCTCATCGGCAGTTCGTAGCGTTGTGCCTTGCCATGCCACATGCCGGCGGTCTGTATCCCGGTGACGGCGTTCCAGTAGGTCATCTTGCGGCCGGTGTTCTCGCCCTCGCCGACCTTGACCGTCTGCGGCGGGTCGAAATAGACGATGACGACATGGGCGTCGCTGGGGCCGTTGCCGGCATCGCCGGCGTCGATCGTCACACGGTCGCTGGTGCGGCTGACCTTGACGGCGACGCCCATGCCTTCGCCGCTCTTGGCCATGCGGGCGAGCGCGCCATCGACCTCGCCGCGGCTGGCGCCGTTGACGTGGACACGGCCATTGATAACGGCCTGCGGCGTGTAGACGGAGCGGCTGCCGAAGGCGCGCATGTAGTCGTATTGCCGCTCGGTGTTCTCCTTGCGGCCCAGCGTATCCTGCCAGCCGAGATAGTCCCAATAGTCGACGTGATAGGCGAGCGCGACGATATCTTCCTTGGCGGCAAGTTCGGAGAACAGCGTATCGGCCGGCGGGCAGGAACTGCAGCCCTGGCTGGTGAACAGTTCGACCACGCCCAATGGCCTGTCGATCTGGGGCCTGTCGATCTGGACCCGGTCGGCATGGGCGCGATCAGATTCGCCGGCATGCCCGGCGCCGGCAGACGCCGAGAAGGCCAGCGCAAGAGCTGCCAGCCACAATGATTTTCGCGAGGCCATGGCCATTCCGATTCCCGCCGGTGGTGCCGGCTTTATCTTGATTGCTAAAATATGTGGCAGAACCGGAAGTCAACGGGAAGTCACGTTGCGGTGAAATTTTGCCATTGCAGCCGACCGCAACCCCGCAATAGGAAGGATCTGCGCTTCAGGATAGAAACCGATTCGGGCGACAATCACGATGTGGCAAACGTTTTTGGCGCCAGTCGACCTCTATTGCGAGCGGACCGGCCCGGAATTCTGGTCCGAACCGGTAAACGCCCTGACCAACCTCGCCTTCATCGCCGCCGGCCTGTGGGGCGTGCGCGAGGTGCGAAGGCTGGGCACCGGCGCCTTCGCCGAGGTGCTGGCCTGGTGGGTGGTGGCGATCGGCATCGGCTCGACGATCTTCCACACCTTTGCCACCAAGGGCACGGTCTGGGCCGACGTGCTGCCGATCGCCGGCTTCACGCTGGCCTACACGCTGTTCAATCTGCGTCGCTTCCTCGGCATGCGATGGGGCAAAGCCATCGCCATCTTCATCGCCTTCTATGTGATTGCCGGGGCGATAACCCTTGCCGTGCCTGACTGGCTGCGCCAGGCGTCGAACGGTACGACGGGCTATCTGCCGCCGTTCCTGGCGCTCGCCTTCTTCGGTGTCTGGGTGACGGTGAGCGGCAATCGCGCCGGCTGGTATAATCTGGCGGGATCGGCGATCTTCGTCGTGTCCGTCATCTGCCGGATGATCGACCCGGTGATCTGCGGCAGCTTTCCGCTCGGAACGCACTTCCTCTGGCACATCCTCAACGGCGTGATGCTCGGCGTGCTTTTGGCGGCAGCGGCGCGGTTTGGGAAGCCTAAGGTAGGCAGTAGGCAGTAGGCAGTAGGGGTCTCTATTCCCTACTGCCTAGTCCCCTATTCCCTAAGCTGCAAGATCGCGCAGCACGTATTGCAGGATGCCGCCGTTCTTGAAGTAATCGAGCTCATCCAGCGTATCGATGCGGCAGATGATCGGCACGTTCTTCACCGTGCCGTCGCCATAGGTGACCTTGGCGATCATCGTCTGGCGCGGTTTGATGGTGCTCAAGCCGTCGATCTCGACCAGCTCGTCTCCCTTGAGGTTGAGCGATGCCCATGAGGTGCCTTCCTCGAAGACGAAGGGAATGACGCCCATGCCGACCAGGTTCGAGCGATGGATGCGCTCGAAGGACTGGGCGATGACCGCGCGGACACCAAGGAGATTGGTTCCCTTGGCCGCCCAGTCGCGCGACGAGCCGTTGCCGTATTCGACGCCGGCGAAGACAACCAGCGGCACGCCTTCCCTTTTGTATTCCATCGCCGCGTCGTAGATCGATTCCTCTTCCTTGGACGGGTAGTGGATGGTGTAGCCGCCCTCGCGGCCATTCTCGCCCAGCATGTGGTTGCGGATACGGATGTTGGCGAAGGTGCCGCGCATCATCACCTCGTGGTTGCCGCGCCGCGTGCCGTACTGGTTGAAGTCGGCGACGCCGACGCCGTGGTCGGTGAGGTATTTGCCGGCCGGCGAGGCCGCCTTGATCGATCCGGCCGGCGAAATGTGGTCGGTGGTGATCTTGTCGCCGAACAGGCCGAGCACGCGGGCGCCCTTGATATCGCCGATCTTGCCGAAACCTGACGTCATGCCGGCGAAATAGGGCGGGTTCTGCACATAGGTCGAGTTGTCGTCCCACGCATAGGTCTGGCCTTCCGGCGCCTTGACGTTCTGCCAGTACTCGTCGCCTTTGAAGACATCGGCATATTTGCGGGCGAACAGCTCGCGGGTGACGTTCTTCTCGATGAACTCCTGGATTTCGGCCGAGCTCGGCCAGATATCCTTGAGGTAGACCGGCTCGCCGTTCTTGTCCTCGCCTAGCGGCTCGGTGGTCAGGTCCTTTGTGACGGTGCCGGCCAGCGCATGCGCGACGACCAGCGGCGGCGACGCCAGATAGTTGGCCTGCACGTCGGGCGAGACGCGGCCTTCGAAGTTGCGGTTGCCGGACAAGACCGCGGCAGCGATCAGGCCCTTGTCGTTGATGGTCTTCGAGATCGGCGCCGGCAGCGGCCCGGAATTGCCGATGCAGGTGGTGCAGCCGAAGCCGACCAGGTTGAAGCCGATCTGATCGAGTTCCTTCTGCAGGCCGGATTTCTCCAGATACTCGGCCACCACCTGGCTGCCCGGCGCCAGCGAGGTCTTCACCCACGGCTTCTGCTTCAAACCGAGGCGGTTGGCGTTGCGGGCCAGGAGGCCGGCGCCGATCAGCACGCTCGGGTTCGAGGTGTTGGTGCACGAAGTGATGGCGGCAATGACGACATCGCCGTGACCGAGATCATGGTCGGTGCCTTCGACTGCGTAGCGCTTGGAGATTTCGGCGGCCTTCTTGTATTCGGTCTCCATCGCCTTGGCGAAACCTTCCGGAATGCCTTCAAGGGCGACGCGGCCCTCGGGCCGCTTGGGTCCGGCCATCGACGGCACGACGGAGCCAAGTTCCAGCTCGAGCAGATCGGTGAACACCGGATCGGTCGAGCCGGTCTCACGCCACATTCCTTGAGCTTTGGCATAGGCCTCGACCAGCGCGATGCGGTCCTCGCTGCGGCCGGACATTGTGAGGTAGCGGATGGTTTCCGAGTCGACGGGGAAGAAGCCGCAGGTGGCGCCATATTCGGGCGCCATGTTGCCGATGGTGGCGCGGTCGGCCAGCGTCATGTTGGAGAGGCCCGGCCCGAAGAACTCGACGAACTTGCCGACGACGCCCTTCTTGCGCAGCATCTGGGTGACGGTGAGCACGAGGTCGGTGGCGGTGACGCCCTCTTTGAGCTTGCCGGTGAGGCGGAAGCCGATCACCTCAGGCAAAAGCATGGAGACAGGCTGGCCGAGCATGGCCGCCTCGGCCTCGATGCCGCCGACGCCCCAGCCGAGCACGCCAAGGCCATTGATCATGGTGGTGTGCGAATCGGTGCCGACGCAGGTGTCGGGATAGGCTGTCGTTTCGCCGTCCTCGGTGTTGGTCCACACCACCTGGCCGAGATATTCGAGGTTGACCTGATGGCAGATGCCGGTGCCGGGCGGCACGACGCGGAAGTTGCGGAATGCCTGCTGGCCCCATTTCAGGAATTTGTAGCGCTCCTCGTTGCGCTCATATTCCAGCTCGACATTGCGGGCGAAGGCCATCGGCGTGCCGAATTCGTCGACGATGACGGAATGGTCGATGACGAGGTCGACCGGCACCAGCGGGTTGATCTTCTGCGGATCGCCGCCGAGCGAGGCCATGGCGTCGCGCATCGCGGCAAGGTCGACCACGGCCGGAACGCCGGTGAAATCCTGCATCAGCACGCGGGCCGGGCGATAGGCGATCTCGACGCCGGCGGTGCCCTTGTCGGTCAGCCAGCCGGCCACCGCCTGGATCGATTCCTTGGTGACGGAGCGGCCGTCTTCGTTGCGCAGCAGGTTTTCCAGCAGCACCTTCATCGAATAGGGCAGCTGCGAGATGCCGGTGAGACCGTTCTTCTCGGCCTCTATGAGGTCGAAATAGGCATACTCCGCGCCGCCTGCGGTCAGCGTGCGGCGGCAATTGAAACTGTCGAGGGATTTTGACACGTGCGATCCTTGTCTGTTCAGCCTGAAAGGGAACGGACGCCGATGGCATGCAATCACGCGCAAAGGTGCGGGTACGGCCATTTCCGCTGTCCGTTCCCAAGCAACCCGAGCCGTTCAAGGCGGCGCGTGCGCTGGTTCGGCGCTAATTCTGTTCCCGTGCCGACCGCTGGCACGGATGCACCGCATATAGAGAATTTTCTGGAATAGTTCTAGACAGTTGGAAAGCAAATTTGTGCGATGCGGCAGCGGCCGCGACACATGGTTTCAGGGCAGGCGAGGAATGCGGCTGATCGCCGAAAATCTGGGCGGCGAGCGAGGCGGCGAGGCGGTGTTTTCCGGCATCGATTTTGTTCTGGAGGAGCGTCAGGCGCTCATCGTCACCGGGCCGAACGGATCGGGCAAGTCGACCTTGCTGCGGGTCATCGCCGGGCTGCTGCCGGCGGCGCAAGGCAGCGTGAGGATCGAGGGTGCCATGGAGATTGAAGACGGGGACGAAGGGTTCCCGTCTGTTGCCTCGGCCTGTCACTACCTTGGCCACCAGAACGCAATGAAGCCGGCGCTCAGCGTGGCGGAGAATTTGCGCTTCTGGCGCGACTTCAACGGCGACGGACAGCTCGGCGTCGAAGAGGCGCTGGAAACGGTCGGGCTCGGTGGCATCGGCCACCTGCCGTTCGGCTATCTATCGACCGGGCAGAGGCGGCGCGCGGCGATCGCGAAACTGCTGGTCAGCCACCGGCCATTGTGGTTGCTGGATGAGCCGACAGCAGGGCTGGACAAGGCGTCGGAGGCACGGTTTGCGGGGTTGATGGCCAAGCATTGCACGGATGGCGGGATGATTGTCGCGGCGACGCATCTGCCGCTGGGGATCGAGGGGATGGAGTTGAGGATGGGGGAAACGGGTTGATGATGGCGCGCGAGCATCTCATACCATGCTAGCCCTCTTCGCCCGCGACATCCGCCTCAACATCCGTGCCGGCGGCGGGGCGCTGACCGGGGTCATCTTCTTCCTCGCCGTCATCGCCACCATCCCGTTCGGAGTAGGGCCAGACCTGAAGCTGCTGGCCCGCATCGGACCGGCCATCCTTTGGATCGGCGCGCTGCTGTCTTGCCTGCTCGGCCTCGACCGGCTGTTCCAGGCCGACCGAGAGGACGGCTCGCTCGATCTCCTTGTGCTCGGCAATGATCGCCATATGCTGGCCGTGACGGTGCTGGTGAAATGCCTGGCGCATTGGGCGGGGAGCGTGCTGCCGCTGGTCATCGCGGCTCCTTTGCTCGGCCTGTTCATGAACATGGAGCCGCTAGGCATCGGCGCCACGGCGCTGACGCTGCTGGTCGGGACGCCGGCGATCACCTTCATCGGCGCCGCCGGTGCGGCGGTCGCGGTGGCGCTGCCGCGTGGCGGGCTGCTGATCTCGGTGCTGGTGCTGCCGCTGACCATTCCGGTGCTGATCTTCGGCGTTTCGGCAAGCTATGGAGCGACCGCCAATCCCGATCCGTTTCTGCAGCCCTTCCTCATTCTTGCCGCGCTGACCCTGTTTCTTGGCGTGCTGGGTCCGGTCTCGGCGGCGCTGGCGCTGCGCCATGGAACGGATTGATGTGGCCGCTGCGTATTGAAAATCCGATCTTTCTCCAGACCATCTACGGCAACTATCCGGATCTTTCGTCCGTCGAGGTTATTTCGGCCAAGATGGATCGCGAGGGTCCCACCATGCACCTGTCCTTTATCTCGACCATCCTTCCCTATCGGCCACCTGCCAAATGGGGCGCGTTCAACGCGGTATCCTTCGGACTTGAATTCATCGCGGTCGAGTCGGTCAGCCTGCGCAAGTTCGAGAGCCATGGCCGCAGTTCAATCAGGATGTGGGATGACGCAGGCAAAATCCTGCTCACCTGTGAGGGCGCTGTCAGACTCTCTCTGACCAGCCGGTGGATGCGTATCCATGGCATATCTGGCTATCTGCTGTCGCAGTGACGGCAATCCCAGATATCAAACCGCAAATCTGCCGCAGAAGTGGTTCATTGCGACATGCGGCCGGTACGGTTATGAAATCCGCTTTAGAAGCCTCGGAAATCGGGAAATGAGCGCACACGCCCTTTACGTGACCGCCGCCTATGGCATCACCGCCGTGGTGCTGGCCGGATTGATCGGCTGGATCCTGCTCGACCAGCGGGCGCGCAAGCGCGAACTCGCCGAACTGGAGGCATCCGGCGTGCGGCGGCGCTCCGACAAGGCCGCAAAGCCATGAGCACCGAAACGGAAACGCCGCCCCCACGCACTCGTCGCCTGTTCGTGCTGTTGCCGCTGCTGATCTTTCTCGGCCTGGCCGGACTGTTCCTGTCGCAGCTGCTGTCGGGGCGCGATGCTTCGGAAGTGCCATCGGCCCTGATCGGCCTGCCTGCGCCGCAAACCAGCCTGCCTGCGCTGGAGGGGTCAAACCTGCCGGGGCTCGATTCGAAAACCTTCGCCGGCAAGGTCACATTGGTCAACGTCTTCGCGTCGTGGTGCGCGCCATGCCGCGAAGAGCACCCGGTGCTTCTGGCGCTGTCGCAGGATAAGCGTTTCACCATGGCGGCGCTGAACTACAAGGACCGGCCGGAAAATGCACGCCGGTTCCTCGGCGATCTCGGCAATCCGTTCCAGGCGATAGGGGTCGACGAAGCGGGCCGCGCGGCGATCGACTGGGGCGTCTACGGCGTGCCGGAGACCTTCGTCATCGGCAAGGACGGCAAGATCGCCTACAAGCATGTCGGCCCGCTGACGCCCGAGACGGCGAGGGATCTCTTGCTGCCACAGATCGACAAGGCGCTGGCGGCACGTTGATATTCAGGTGATGCCGGCCTGCAAACAGCGGCTTCCTGCGCTTCCGGTGCTCACGTACTTAAGTACGCTCCGCTCCGGTTCTCGGAAACCACCGTTTTCGTCTCGGCCTGACCTGAATCTCAACGCACCTTGGCGGTGCGTCTTATCGGACTCGAGATCAGCCGTAGATCTGCTTGTGGATCTGGTAGAGCATTTCCGAGCGATCGGCGCGCATGTCGGCCAGATCGCGGCTGGAAAAGCTGTCGATTTCGGCGACAAGGCGGTTGTAGTGCTTGCGCTTGGCAATGCTGTTGCGAGCGCGGGTCATGAGACTGTCGAGGATCATAGCAAGGTTCCTTTTTTGGCGCCGCGTTTCGGCGGCGGTTTCTTCCTCCCTTGATCGATACGAAGCATGACATAGTAATGGTGCATTGCAAAAAGAAGATGTTGCAATGCACCATTGCGCTGGACGCATAGCCAGTTAATACGGCGCTAACGTCATGCGCAGAGCCGGCAAGCGATCTTTTGCATGACACTGTGCGTACCCACATTGCCTTCTGTCCCTCCGGCTGGCTTGATCCGGTGTCATTGATGCCGGGAGGAAAGCATGGCGGCCGCAGACTATTATGAAATTCTCGATCCGCGCTTCGCGCGCCTGTTTAATGGCAACGCGCAGGTCGAGAAGCTGTTCACCGGATGCCAGTGGGCGGAGGGGCCGGCCTGGTTCGCCGCCGGACGCTATGTCATCTGGTCCGACATCCCCAACAACCGCATGCTGCGTTATGACGAAACCGACGGCAATGTCAGCGTCTTCCGCGAGCCGTCCGGCAATTCGAACGGCAACAGCGTCGACCGGCAGGGCCGGCTGATCACCTGCGAGCATTCGGGCCGCCGTGTCAGCCGCACCGAGTTCGACGGCTCGGTCACCACGATCGCGTCCAAATGGAAGGGCAAGCGGCTGAATTCGCCCAACGACGCGGTGGTGAAATCCGACGGCTCGATCTGGTTCACCGATCCGAGCTACGGCATCGATACGGATTATGAGGGCGACAGGGCCGAGAGCGAAATCGGCGCCTGCCATGTCTACCGGGTCGATCCCGGCACCGGCGAGGTCGAAGCCGTCATCACCGACATGGTCCGGCCCAACGGCCTGGCTTTCTCGCTCGACGAGAGCAAGCTTTATGTCGTCGACACCGGCCGCACGCATGGCGCCCAGAATCCGGCGCATATGCGGGTGTTCAATGTCGGCAAGGGCGGCAAGAAGGTTTCGGGCGAGAAAGTCTTCGCCGACTGCACGGCCGGCCTGTTCGACGGCTTCAGGCTCGACGAGGACGGCCGCATCTGGACGAGTGCCGCCGACGGCATCCATTGCTACGATCCGGACGGCACGCTGATCGGCAAGGTCAAGGTGCCGGAAGTCACCGCCAACTGCGTGTTCGGCGGCAACAAGCTGAATTGCCTCTACATCGCCGGCACCACGTCGCTCTACATGGTGCGGCTCATGGTCAACGGCGCCAAGACATACTGAGACTGGAGCACTGGCTGAGACTGGAGCACTGGCGGCCGTTCGACGGTTTCATCGAAGCGGGTCGCGAGCACGAACATCCCGGGAGGAAAAAATGCCATTCGTCAACATCCGCATCGTCAAGGAAGTGATATCAGCCGATCCGGCAGGCAAGAAGGCGGACATCGCCAAAAAGGTGACGGCGGCCATCATGGACGCCACCGGGCTGAGCAACGACGATGTCTGGGTGGTTTTTGAAGAGGTCAACGCGCGCGATTGGTACGTTGGGAAGACTGATGTGGAGACGCTGCGAAAGGGCTAGCTCGAAGGTCTGGGGTGGCCGCCGCTCAACGCGAGCGGATAAACTCCGCGAAGGCATTCAGCGCATCATGCATCGCCTGCCGGTTCCCCGGCTCGTCGAGGATGCCCGCCACCTCCGGCGGCTTCTTGCCGAGCAGGGCAATCTCCAGCACGTCGTCGCAAAGTGCGAACGACATGGTGCGCATGATCTCGGCCAGTGCGGCGCGGGCGAACAGCGAGCGCGGCGAGGCGTGTGCCAGCATGGCGGGCTTGGCGACAGCGGCATCGCGCGAGACCAGCCAGTCGAGCGCGTTCTTCAGCCCGCCCGGCACGCCATGGGCATATTCCGGACAGGAAACGATCAGGCCGTCGGCTCGGCTGACGGCATCGATCAGCTTGGAGGCTTCGAGCGGTGTCCGCTCGCCTTCATCGTCGGGATTGAAGATCGGTAGACGGCCGAGCCCGTCACGGACGGTGACGCGGCAGCCGGACGGCGCTTCGCGCGCCAGTGCGGCGATCAGCGCCGAATTTGTGGAGGCCGCGCGCAGGCTGCCGGAAATGGCAAGGATGTTCAGCAATGTATGGAATCGGTCCAGACGCGAATCGCGTTCGGAAACCTACCACATCGTCTTCCTGTATTCCTCGTCGAGCCAGCGATCGGTCGCCTCGGCGGAATCGGCAACCGCCAGCTGATCGCGCATGATCTGGCCGAGCGTCGGCAGCGTCGCGCGGTCGTACCAGGTTTCCGGCTTCCACAAATCCGAGCGCATGAAGGCTTTTGCGCAGTGCATGTAGGCGGCCTTGACGCTGACCACGACGACGCTTTGCGGCTCCCTGCCGTCGACGGCGAGCCGTTCGCGCAAATTTGCGTCGACGGTGATGCGGGCATCGCCGTTGACGCGCAGCGTCTCGTTCATGCCGGGAATGAGGAAGAGCAGCCCGACCGAGGGATTGAGGAGGATGTTCTCCAGCGTGTCGAGCCGGTTGTTGCCGGGCCGGTCGGGAATGGCGATGGTGGTGTCGTCGAGAACGGTGGCAAAGCCCGGTTTGTCGCCCTTCGGCGTCACGTCGGCGTTGCCGGCACCGTCGGACGAGCCGATCAGCACGAACGGGCTCTTGCCGATGAAGGAGCGGCAATGGCCGTCAAGTTTTTTCAGCTCCTTGCGGATAGAACCGTCGGTCGGCCGTGGCGTCTTGTAGATCGTCCTCAACTGGTCGTGCGTGGTGATGAATTCCATGTCCCTCTCCCCAGAACGGTTCATTGTCTCACGAACGCAGAACCGCTGTTTCCCTTTGTTTTGACGCAACTCCGGACACTTTTCCTGGAGTTGCACTATTTCCCGGCCTTCTCTTCTTTGCCGGCCTTGTCCTCGAGTGAATGACGCAGGATCAGCGGCATCTGGCTGAAGGTGAATAGAAGCGTGATCGGCATGATGCCCCAGACCTTGAAAGTAACCCAGGCGTCGGTGGAAAAATTGCGCCACACCACCTCATTGACGATGGCCAGGAACAGGAAGAACAGGCCCCAGCGGAAGGTCAGTTTCCGCCAGCCATCGGCGTCGAGGCTGAAGGCTGAATCGAAGACATAGCCAAGCAGCGACTTGCCGAAGTAGAGGCCGCCGAGCAGCACGCCGCCGAACAGCGTGTTGACGATGGTCGGCTTCATCTTGATGAAGATGTCGTCCTGCAGATAGAGCGTCAGCGCGCCGAAGATGAAGACGACGACGCCCGACACCATCGGCATGATCGGCAAGGTGCGGGTGAGCAGCCACGAGGCGATCAGCGCGATTGCCGTGGCGGCCATGAACAGCCCGGTGGCGACGAAGATCGGCCCGCCGAACTCGGCCAGAACAGGGAATTTCTGCACCAGCCATCCGCTGCGCGCATTGGCGAAGAAGAACACCATCAACGGCCCAAGCTCCAGCACCAGCTTGAGCAGCGGATTGACGCCTTCCTTCTTCTGCTTCTGCGGGTCCGACGGATCGCGTTCGAGAATGGGTGGGTTCATGGAATCTCTTTCTTGCGCATGATCTGATCCAAAAAGTCTGCACCTTTTTGGGACATGCTTGTTAGGCTACTCCAGCGATCGCCCTGGCGAATTCGCTTGCTGAGAACGGTTCGAGGTCGTCGACCTGTTCGCCGACGCCGATGAAATAAACCGGCAATTTGTGCTTTGCCGCGATCGCCACCAGAATACCGCCGCGTGCCGTGCCGTCCAGCTTGGTCATCACCAGGCCGTTGACACCGGCGATATTGCGGAAGATCTCGACCTGGTTGAGCGCGTTCTGGCCGGTGGTGGCGTCGACTGTCTGCAGCACGGTGTGCGGCGCTTCCGGGTCGAGTTTGCCCAGCACGCGAACGATCTTTTCGAGCTCGGCCATCAGTTCGGTCTTGTTCTGCAGGCGGCCGGCGGTGTCGATGATCAGCACGTCGGAACCGGCTTCCCTGGCCTTCTCGAAGGCGTCATAGGCGAGCCCTGCGGCATCGGCGCCGATCTTGGAGGCGATGACCGGCGATTTCGTCCGCTCGCCCCAGATCTTCAGTTGCTCGATCGCGGCGGCGCGGAAGGTGTCGCCGGCGGCGAGCATGACCGATAGGCCGCCATCGGTGAGCTTGGCGGCGAGCTTACCGATCGTGGTGGTCTTGCCGGTGCCGTTGACGCCGACCACCAGAATGACATGCGGTTTGTGGGAGAGGTCGAGCTCCAGCGGCATGGCGACGTGGGTCAGCACCTTTTCCACCTCGGCCGCCATGATGGCGCGGACCTCGGTGTCGGAGACGTCCTTGCCGTAGCGGCTGGCGGCCAGCGCGTCGGTAACGCGCAAGGCCGTCTCCATGCCGAGATCGGCACGGATCAGCACATCCTCAAGGTCCTGCAAAGTCTCTTCGTCCAGCTTGCGCTTGGTGAAGACGCCGGCAATGTTGCCGGTGAGCTCCTTCGAGGAGCGGGCAAGCCCGTCCTTCATGCGCTGGAACCAGGAGCGCCTCGGCGCCGGCTCCGGCGCCTTCTGCGGCTCGGCCTTCTGCTCGACCTTTTTGGTGACGGTCACCTTGCCGGGAGCGGGCTTAGGCTCCGGCGCGGGTTGTGGAAGAGACTGCGGCTCGGGCGCGATTTCCGCAATGACTGGCTGCGATTCGATCGGCGCAGGCTGGCGAATGGGAGGTGCGATTTCGGCGGCGGGCGCTTCGGCCACGAGAGCAGCCGGCATGGCTTCCACGGGTGGCGCCGAATCTTTCGCAAGTTCGTGCCGCCCCTCACCCCTACCCTCTCCCCGTGAAGGACGGGGAGAGGGGGGCGTCAGCGTTGAGGCTTCGTCTTCGATGTTTGCAAGAGGAGGCGCAGCTTCACCGCTAGCCCCCTCCTCCCCGTCTCTATACGGGGAGAAGGTGCCGGCAGGCGGATGAGGGGCGGTGCCGGCCTCTGAAGACGGCTGAAGAGGGGACGGCGCCGGTGTCGGCACCTCGATCGGCGCTGGTGTTTCTGCCGGAACCTCGACAGGCGTCGGCACTTCGACCGGGGCCGGCTCCGGCTGCTTTTCCGGCCGCGACGGGACGATCTCCGGCTCGGCCGGCGCCGGAGCAGGGACTTCTTGCGGCTGCGGTTCGGGAGCAGGTTCCGGAACGGCGGGAGGTGTTGGTACCTCCTCGGGCGCCGGCGGCTCGGCTGGCGTCTCGGGCGCTGGTTCTTCTTCCGGCTCGGGCTCCGGCAGAGGTTCTGGCTCTGAGGGAACAGCCGGCTCCGGTACTGGCGGGATGGTTGGCTCCGGCTCGGGCGCCGGTTCCTCGACAGGCGCCGGTTGCGGCGCAGGAATTACCTCCGGCTCGACTACCGGCGCCGGCGTCGTTTCCGCCTCGGGCAGCGGCTCGTCGCGCTTCAAGAACTCCGGAACGACCTGTTCGGCCGCCGGCTTCAGCGCATCGAGTGCTTCCCATTTGATCGGCGGCAGCGGGGCGGTCTCGTCGATCCGCTCCTCGACAACCTCTTTCTTGCCGAACGAAAATATCTTCTTGAAAAAACCAGCCATGCTTTGCGTTCTCAGGCGGCGCGGGCGGCAAGGGGCGCCGCGATCAGCCTGCTACCATCGTGGCCTGATATCTCAGCCTCGACGATCTCACCCGGTGCGCCCGTGCCGAGTGCGGCAAGCGTAAAACCCTCGGTGCGGCCAAGGCCGTCGCGCTCGATCAGGATCGACTGGCGCGTTCCGGTGAGCGACGACAGATGCCTGAAATAGGCAGCTTCACCGGCGGCACGCAGCCGGGCGGCGCGCTGCTTGACGACCTCGCGGCGGAGCTGCGGCATGCGCGCGGCGGGCGTGCCTTCGCGTGGGCTGAAGGGGAAGACGTGGAGATGGGTCAGGCCACACTCCTCGACAATTTTTTCCGAGTTCTCGAACATTTCGTCGGTCTCGGTCGGGAAGCCGGCGATGATGTCGGCGCCAAAGACGATACCGGGGCGCAGCTTGCGCACATCCTCGCAGAAGCGGATCGACTGATCGCGTAGGTGCCTTCGCTTCATCCGCTTCAGGATCATGTCGTCGCCCGATTGCAGCGACAGATGCAGATGCGGCATCAGCCTGGGCTCGGTGGCGATGGCATCGAGCAAATCGTCGTCAGCTTCGATCGAATCGATCGACGACAGCCGCAGCCGCTTCACGTCGGGCACCTGTTTCAGGATTGTTTTCACCAGTTTGCCGAGCTTCGGCGCCCCCGGCAGATCGGCGCCGAATGATGTCATGTCGACGCCGGTCAGCACGATCTCGGCATAGCCGTTGCCGGCGAGCCGCTTGACCTGCTCGACCACGGCGCCCATCGGCACCGAGCGCGAATTGCCGCGGCCGTAGGGAATGATGCAGAAGGTGCAGCGGTGGTCGCAGCCATTCTGCACCTGGACGAAAGCGCGTGCCCGGCCCTCGATGGCGTCGACCATGTGGCCTGCGGTCTCACGCACCGAAAAGATATCGTTGACGCGCGCCTTCTCGGTGTCGTTGACGCCGAAATCCGGCAGCGCGCGATAGGAATGCGCCTTCAGCTTCTCTTCATTGCCAAGCACGAGATCGACCTCGTCCATGGCAGCGAATTTTTCAGGCTCGGTCTGCGCGGCGCAGCCGGTGACGATGATGCGTGCCCGTGGGTTGTCGCGGCGGGCCTTGCGGATCGCCTGCTTGGCCTGGCGCACTGCTTCGCCTGTCACGGCGCAGGTGTTGAAGATCAAAGCGCCGCCTTCCAGCGCGCCCAGACCGGCACTTTCAGCCTCGCGCCGCATCACCTGCGATTCATAGGTGTTGAGCCGGCAGCCGAAGGTGACGACATCGATGCCCTTGGACACCGGGCTCTTGGGCAGAGCGGACATCAGGCCGTGCTTTCGGTGTCGCGGGCCCATGTGCCGTTCGACGGGTCGAAGCTGCCGGAAAATTCCCATTCGGCGGCGCCGGTCAGCACCACATGGTCATCGTCGCGCCATTCGACATGCAGCGTACCGCCGCCTGGCGTCAACAGACCGACGCTGCGGCCGGTCCGGTTGGTGCGGGCCGCGGCCACCACGGCCGCGCAGGCGGCCGAGCCGCAGGCCTTGGTCAGTCCGGCGCCGCGCTCCCAGGTGCGGATGATCATGGTTTCGGGCGAAGTAACCTGAGCGATGGTGATGTTGGCGCGCTCGGGGAACATCGGATGGTTCTCGAGCAGCGGGCCGAAGCGGTCGAGCTCATAGGACCAGACGTCATTGTCGACCCAGAAGATGGCGTGCGGATTGCCCATCGAGACGACCGAGGGGGAATGCAGCACCGGCGCGTCGATCGGGCCGATCTGCAGCTCGATCATGCGGGTGTCGCGGAATTCCTCGGCCAGCGGGATATCCTGCCAGCCGAAGCGTGGCGTGCCCATATCGACCGAGATCGAGCCGTCGGCATGTTCGCGCGCATTGAGGATGCCCGCCACGGTTTCGAAGGTGAAGATCTTCTGGCCGGTCTCGGCGGCGAGCGCCTGGACGACGCAGCGCATGCCATTGCCGCAGGCCTGCGCGCCAGTTCCGTCGGAATTCAATATGTCGATGAAAAAGGCGGTGCCCGGCGTCCTTGCGTCGTGGATCGCCATGATCTGGTCGAAGCTGGTCGCGGCATCGGCGTTCAGCGCAATCGCCGCCGCCCCCGTCACTCGATCGGCACGGCCGCGCATATCGGCAACGATGATCTCGTTGCCGATGCCGTTCATCTTGGCGAAAGGGGCAGTGCTGGCCATTGCTCCGGAAATTCCGTGTCCGTTTGGCGCTATATGGCGGAAACGGGCAGGAATTACCAGTGCGCAGCCGCTTGGTCACGGCGAAAGCGCCGGACTCACGTGACGGCGAAAATGCCCAGCACCACCAGCAGGAAGATGATCAGAACGATGCCGATAAGGATGCGCGCGCCGGTGGCGGCAGCACCTGCCAGCGCCGGCATGCCGAGCAGGCTCGCCGCCGCGGCGACGATCAGGAGGATGATGATCCATTTGAGCATGGCGATGCCTCGCAACCCGACAGATTTTTCAACCGCATGAAAACGCTGTTGCCGCGCTGGGGTTCCGTCGAAACCGATGCGGATCAGGGCACTATGTGCTCCGGTACATTCCAGACCTCGCCCGGCCGCAAGGCGCGAAAGCGCTGCCGTGGGATGCCTTGATCGTCAAGCGCCTCGGTCAATTTGCGCGCCGGCTCGTCGATCGGCTCGTCAGTGAGCTGGAAAGTTCCCCAATGACAGCCGGCGGCATGGGCGGCATTGCACAGCGTCATGCCTTGCACCGCTTCCCAGGGGTTCTGGTGCTGCGGCGCCATGAACCAGCGCGGTTCATAGGCGCCGATCGGCAGGATGGCGAAGCGGAAACCGCCATGTTTCTCGGCCATCCGCCGGTAGTTGATGCCATTGTGAAAGCCGGTATCGCCGGCGAAATAGAGCTTGCTGTCAGGTGTTTCGACGACGAAGCCGGCCCAAAGCGCCATGCGCCGGTCGCGGGCGCCACGCGCCGACCAGTGATGCACCGGCTCGACATGGACGGCGGCGCCATCGCCGATCTCGACCCTGTCGCCCCAGTCATGCGCCGACAGTCGCATGCCGGGCACGGCAGCTTCGATGATGGCGTCGTTGCCGAGCGGAGTGAGCACCAGCGGGTCGTGGCCAGCCTTCAGCCGCTTCAACGTGGCGAGGTCGAGATGGTCGTAATGGTTGTGGCTGACCAGCACGAAGTCGATCGGCGGCAGGTCGGCAAAGGCGATGCCTGGCGCATTGATGCGTTTTGGTCCGGCGAAGGAAAGCGGCGATGCGCGCAGCGACCACACCGGATCGGTGAGGATGTTCAGACCTGCCGTCTGGACCAGCAAGGTGGAATGACCAATCATGGTCACTTCCAGCGCGGCGCCCTCGACCCTTGTCGCCGGCTTTGCCTGCGGAAAGGGGCTTGCATCGCTCGCCGGCCATTTCGAGCGCTGGCCATTCAACTGCCATTTCAGCAGGTCGGCGAAACGGCCGGGTGGCTGGCCGTCGGGATTGAAGAACAATGCGCCGTCGAAATGGTCGCTGGGCGGGCCGCTGTAATAGCGATTGGCGGCAGTCTTTCTCGCGGCCAATTTGCGGCTCCAGCAGGGTTTCGTTTTCCAGACATAGGCGCTAAGGCGGTTCGCGCAAGCGTCCACCGACGAAGTGTTGACCGGAATTCCCAAGCGACACGCGACAAACGGTCAGCCGTCGCGATTGCGATAAATTTGCAACAATTCCTGCTGCAAACGGTATTTTAACCATATCGGGTTGAAATTTCGCCACCTTCTCCATCTTGGTGGGGGTGAGATTGTGCGGACGGCTTCCCCCCAGCCGGATCCGACGGAGGTTGGAATGACTTTTTCGAAAACCGGTCTGGTGGCCATATCGCTGGCGGCGCTCGTTGCGAGCGGCTGTTCGACCTCACGTTTTTCCTCGATGGATGACCAGCAACCGGCACCGCTGGAGGCCGCGCCCGCCGGCAAGGTGACGGCGAACCAATTGCCGCCGCCGGCATCGCCCGGCACCACCGACCCGTCGCAATTCCCGACCGCTCCGGCGAACACGCAGGTCGCCGCGCTGCCTTCGGACGGCTCGGCGCCGGCCGGCGCTTCGGACGTGACCGCCGCCAGCGTCGCCGGTGTCTGGAACGCCAGCGTTGCGGGCCAGAGCTGCAAGGTGGCGACACCGCAGACCAAATTTGGCGCCGGCTTCCGCGCCGGGCCGCTGCACTGCCCGGCACCGATGGACGGCATCAAGTCGTGGAACGTCGCCGGCAAACAGCTGACGCTCTATGACGAGAGCGGCGGTGCGCTGGCGCGGCTCTATTCCTCGGGCGGCTCGAAATTCGACGGCCAGACTTCCAACGGCCAGCCGATTTCGCTTACGAG
Organism: Mesorhizobium sp. M0088; assembly: GCF_040322895.1. Lineage (NCBI taxonomy): Bacteria > Pseudomonadati > Pseudomonadota > Alphaproteobacteria > Hyphomicrobiales > Phyllobacteriaceae > Mesorhizobium > Mesorhizobium sp. M0088. The sequence goes on along the minus strand of NZ_JAMYUI010000012.1, from coordinate 96,541 downwards.
ATAGTTTTTGTTTTACGCAATTCCGGTTCCCGGAATTGCTCCAGAACGACGTGACCGATGCATCTGCGTGACGGCCTCCAGACCCATGCGACCGTCAGGCAGCGCTACGACCATCTGGTGGAAACCGGTACGATCGACCGCGATCCGGCGCAGGAACGGATCGTTGCGGCACTCGACCGGCTGACCGATGAGATTTCGGCCAAGCGGCTGGCGCATAAGTCGAGCGCGCTGGGCTGGCTGTTCGCCCGCAAGCGCGAGACGCATGAGGCCGTCAAAGGCCTCTACATCCATGGCGGCGTCGGTCGCGGCAAGACCATGCTGATGGACATGTTCTTCGACTTGCTGCCGGTGCGGCGCAAGCGCCGCGTCCACTTCAACGACTTCATGGCCGACGTGCAGGACCGTATCCAGAAGCACCGGCAGGCGCGCAAGAATGGCGACGTCAGGGAAGACGATCCGATCCCGCCGGTGGCCAAGGCCCTTGCCGAGCAAGCCTGGGTGCTGTGCTTCGACGAGTTCTCGGTCACCGACATTGCCGACGCGATGATCCTGTCCAGGTTGTTTTCGGCGCTGTTTGCCAGCGGCGTGGTGCTGGTCGCCACCTCGAATGTGGCGCCGGAAAACCTCTACAGCGACGGGCTGAACCGCCAGCTTTTCCTGCCCTTCATAGGCATTCTGGAGCGGCACACACAGGTGCTGGCGCTCGATGCCGACAAAGACTACCGGCTGGAAAAGCTCGCCCGGACACCGGTCTATGTCACGCCGGCCGATGCGGCCGCGGACCAGCTACTCGACGAGGCCTGGCAAGCCATGACGCGGGGCGCGCCGACCGCCGAGACATCGATCGCCCTCAAAGGACGGCAGGTGATCGTGCCGCGCGCGGCGGGCGATGCGGCGCGGTTCTCCTTTGCCGATCTCTGCGAAAAGCCGCTTGGCGCGCGAGATTTCCTGGCGATCGCCGGTCGCTTCTCAACCATTTTTATCGACCATGTCCCGGTGCTCGGCGAAGGCAAGCGCAACGAGGCCAAGCGCTTCATCCTTCTGATCGACACGCTCTACGACCATCATGTGCGGATGGTGGTGAGCGCCGATGCGCCGCCGCAAGCGCTTTATGCAGCCAAGCGCGGCGTCGAAGTCTTCGAGTTCGAGCGCACCGCATCGCGGCTGATCGAGATGCAAAGCCGCGACTGGCTGGAGGATTGGGCGGCGCGGCAGAAGGGAAAGGCGGTGTTGGAAGCGTCGCAGGCAAAGGCGTAGAAATCGGATCTGCAGCCTTCCTTCGCGCGCCTCTATCTCGCCAGCACGATCAACGGCTCTGTTGTTGCGAGCCAGCCAATCCGGCCTGACCTGCTCGTCGAACATATCCTTGGCGACCGCCATCACAAGGGCGTCATCGCCCGCATCCGGCCTTACGATCTCCATCTTCATCGGCTACTTCTTCCCAAGTCGGCTTACAAAATTTGACGTTTACGTAAATCCCAAGCGATCTAACCGATTGAAAATACTGACACCAAAATAATCGTTTGAATTTTTTCCGTGCCGGGGCTATTGGGTGCGGCGAAAATTCGCGGTTCCCCGCAGCATTCCGGCCTCTTCTTCGACGCCGCCATCAAGTCACCAGAGATTTGAGACGTCGTCACCGACAAAGGGAAAACATCCTCACATGGCACGCAACAAGATAGCGCTTATCGGCTCTGGCATGATCGGCGGCACGCTCGCTCACATGATCGGCCTCAAGGACCTCGGCGACGTGGTGCTGTTCGATATTGCCGAAGGTATCCCGCAGGGCAAGGGGCTCGATATCGCGCAGTCGTCGCCGGTCGATGGCTTCGACTCCAGGCTCACCGGCATCAACGACTATGCCGGCATCGAAGGCGCCGATGTCTGCATCGTCACCGCCGGCGTGCCGCGCAAGCCCGGCATGAGCCGCGACGACCTTTTGGGCATCAATCTCAAGGTCATGGAACAGGTCGGCGCCGGGCTGAAGAAGTATGCGCCGAAGGCCTTCGTCATCTGCATCACAAACCCGCTCGACGCCATGGTCTGGGCGCTGCAGAAGTTCTCAGGACTGCCCAACAGCCATGTCGTCGGCATGGCCGGCGTGCTCGACAGCGCGCGCTTCCGCTATTTCCTGGCGGAGGAATTCAAGGTCTCGGTCGAGGACGTCACCGCGTTCGTGCTCGGCGGCCACGGCGATTCCATGGTGCCGATGATCCGCTATTCGACGGTATCGGGCATTCCGCTGCCCGATCTCATCAAGATGGGCTGGACCTCGAAGGAAAAGCTCGACCAGATCGTGCAGCGCACCCGCGACGGCGGCGCCGAGATCGTCGGCCTGCTCAAGACCGGTTCGGCCTATTACGCGCCGGCGGCTTCGGCGATCTCGATGGCCGAAGCCTATCTCAAGGACAAGAAGCGCGTGCTGCCCTGCGCGGCGTATCTCTCCGGCCAGTATGGCGTCAAGAACACCTATGTCGGCGTTCCCGTGGTGATCGGCGCCGGCGGCGTCGAGCGTATCATCGAGATCGAACTCAACAAGAGCGAGCAGAAGATGTTCGACTCCTCTGTGGCGACGGTGCAGGGCCTGACCGAGGCCTGCGTCAAGATCGCGCCGCAACTCGCCTCCAAATGAATCTCCAGCAAGTGAACCCCCAGTCGATCCGGAGACCATCCAGATGAACATCCATGAGTATCAGGGCAAGGCGCTGCTGAAGAGCTTTGGCGCGCCGGTGGCCGAAGGCGTGCCGGTGTTCAAGGCGAGCGAAGCCGAAGCCGCCGCCAAGGCGCTGCCGGGCCCGCTCTATGTGGTGAAGAGCCAGATCCATGCCGGCGGCCGCGGCAAGGGCAAATTCACCGAGCTCGGCCCGGACGCCAAGGGCGGCGTGCGGCTGGCCAAGTCGGTGGCCGATGTCGTCGCCAACGCCAACGAGATGCTGGGCAACACACTGGTGACCAAGCAGACCGGCCCGGCCGGCAAGCAGGTCAACCGCCTCTATATCGAAGACGGCGCCGACATCGAACGCGAGCTCTATCTGTCGATCCTGGTCGACCGTTCGGTCGGCCGCATCGCCTACGTCGTCTCGACCGAGGGCGGCATGGACATCGAGGCGGTCGCCCATGACACGCCCGAAAAGATCATCACCGTTGCCATCGATCCGGAAAAAGGCGTCACAGCAACCGACCTGAAGGCGCTCAACGGCGCGCTCAAGCTCGACGGCGATGCGGCCAAGGACGGTGATACGCTGTTCCCGATCCTCTACAAGGCCTTCGTCGAAAAGGACATGAGCCTGCTCGAGGTCAACCCGCTGATCGTGATGAAGAACGGCCGGCTGCGCGTGCTCGACGCGAAAGTGTCGTTCGACAACAACGCGCTGTTCCGCCACCCCGACGTGCTCGAACTGCGCGACACCACCGAAGAGGACGAGAAGGAGATCGAGGCGTCGAAATACGACCTCGCCTATGTCGCGCTCGACGGCAATATCGGCTGCATGGTCAACGGCGCCGGCCTCGCCATGGCGACGATGGACATCATCAAGCTCTACGGTGCCGAACCGGCCAACTTCCTCGATGTCGGCGGTGGCGCGTCGAAGGAGAAGGTGACGGCGGCGTTCAAGATCATCACCCGGGATCCGGCGGTCAAGGGCATCCTGATCAACATCTTCGGCGGCATCATGAAGTGCGACATCATTGCCGAGGGCGTCATTGCCGCGGTCAAGGAAGTCGGCCTGGAAGTGCCGCTGGTGGTGCGCCTGGAAGGCACCAATGCCGAGCTCGGCAAGAAGATCATCAACGACAGCGGCCTCAACGTCGTGTCGGCCGACGATCTCGACGATGCAGCCAAGAAGATCGTGGCGGCGGTAAAGGGCTGAGCGGATGCCTCCGCGCAAGATAAACCTCGTCGAGGCGGCGGATCGGACCATCACCAAGGTTTTCGATCCGCATATCGCCGGCGACGTCAACGACAGCCAGGCGAAGGTCGCCAAGTTCGGCGAGATGTTCGACTGGCATGCGCATGACAATGAGGATGAAGCCTTCCTCGTGCTGCGCGGGCGTATCGCCATCGATTTCCGTGACGGTCCGGTCGAGCTCGGCGAGGGCGACTTCATCGTCGTACCGCGCGGTGTCGAGCACCGGCCGCGTTCGCTCACCGCGGAACCGGTCGTGCTGATGTTCGAGCCGGCGACGACGCTCAACACCGGCAATGCCAAGAGCGACCTCACGGTCGCTGACCTGAAGCGGCTCTGACCATGTTTTCCTCGATCAACAGTTTTTAGAAAAGGGCTCCCATGTCCATTCTCGTCGACAAGAACACCAAGGTGCTGGTGCAGGGCCTGACCGGCAAGACCGGTACGTTCCACACCGAGCAGGCGCTGGCCTATCACGGCACGAAAATGGTTGGCGGCATCCATCCCAAGAAGGGCGGCGAGACGTGGACCGGCGCCAAGGGCGAAAGCCTGCCGATCTTCGCCACCGTCGCCGAGGGCAAGGAAAAGACCGGTGCCAATGCCTCGGTCGTCTACGTGCCGCCGGCGGGTGCCGCCGAGGCCATCCTCGAAGCGATCGAGGCCGAGATCCCGCTGATCATCTGCATCACCGAAGGCATCCCGGTGATGGACATGATCAGGGTCAAGGCGCGGCTCGACCGCTCGACGTCGCGGCTGATCGGGCCGAACTGCCCGGGGGTGCTGACGCCCAACGAATGCAAGATCGGCATCATGCCCGGAAACATCTTCCGCAAGGGCTCGGTCGGCGTTGTTTCGCGGTCGGGAACGCTTACCTATGAGGCAGTGTTCCAGACCACCAATGTCGGACTCGGCCAGACCACCGCCGTCGGTATCGGCGGCGACCCCGTCAAGGGCACCGAGTTCATCGACGTGCTCGAGATGTTCCTTGCCGACGAGGAGACCAAGTCGATCATCATGATCGGCGAGATCGGCGGTTCGGCCGAGGAAGACGCCGCGCAGTTCCTCAAGGACGAAGCCAAGCGTGGCCGCAAGAAACCGATGGCCGGCTTCATCGCCGGGCGCACGGCGCCGGCCGGCCGCACCATGGGCCACGCCGGCGCGGTCATCTCCGGCGGCAAGGGTGGCGCCGAAGACAAGATCGCGGCGATGGAATCCGCCGGCATCAGGGTATCGCCCTCGCCGGCAAGGCTGGGCACGACGCTGGTCGAGGCGATCAAAGGTTAAGGAATAGGGGAGTAAGGGAGTAGGGCAGTAGGGAAATAGCAGCGGCAAAAAGCCCTACTCCCCTATTCCCTTATTCCCCTACTCCCTCCAAAAACAGGAGACGGAGCCGGGCTCCGCGGACAAAAATGGCAAGACAAGATCAGGCCAACGACCAATTTTCGCTCACCTCTTTCCTTTACGGCGGCAACGCCGACTATATCGACGCGCTATACGCCGCCTATGAGGACGATCCAGCCTCGGTCAATCCCGAATGGCAGGAGTTCTTTGCCGGGCTGAAGGACGATGCTGGCGATGTGCGCAGGAATGCCAAGGGCGCCTCCTGGGCCAAGCCCTCCTGGCCGCTGCAGGCCAATGGCGAACTGGTGTCGGCGCTCGACGGCAATTGGGGTATCGTCGAGAAGACGATCGAAAAGAAAGTCAAGGACAAGGCGGTCACCAACGGCGTCGTCCTGTCCGACGCCGACGTGCATCAGGCGACGCGCGATTCGGTGCGCGCCATCATGATGATCCGCGCCTACCGCATGCGCGGCCATCTGCATGCCAATCTCGACCCGCTCGGCATCGCCAAGCCGCTCGAGGACTACAACGAGCTGTCGCCGGAAAATTACGGCTTCACCGCTGCCGACTATGACCGGCCGATCTTCCTCGACAATGTGCTCGGGCTCGAATTCGGCACCATCCGGCAGATGCTGGAAATCCTGACGCGCACCTATTGCTCGACGCTCGGCGTCGAGTTCATGCATATTTCCGACCCCGAGGAAAAGGCCTGGATCCAGGCCCGCATCGAAGGTGCCGACAAGGAGATCACCTTCACCGCCACCGGCAAGAAGGCGATCCTGCAGAAGCTGGTCGAGGCCGAAGGTTTTGAGCAGTTCATCGACGTCAAGTACAAGGGCACCAAGCGCTTCGGCCTCGATGGCAGTGAAGCGCTGATCCCGGCGCTGGAGCAGATCGTCAAGCGCGGCGGCCAGCTCGGCATGAAAGAGATCGTGCTCGGCATGGCGCATCGCGGAAGGCTGAACGTGCTTTCCCAGGTGATGGCCAAGCCGCACCGCGCCATCTTCCACGAGTTCAAGGGCGGCTCGGCCGCACCCGACGAGGTCGAGGGTTCGGGCGACGTCAAGTACCATCTCGGCGCCTCGTCGGACCGCGAGTTCGACGGCAACAAGGTGCATCTGTCCCTGACCGCCAATCCCTCGCATCTGGAAATCGTCGATCCGGTGGTGATGGGCAAGGCGCGCGCCAAGCAGGATTATCTGTTCGGCCGCAGCCGCGAGGAAATCGTGCCGCTGGAAGAGCGCGCCAAGGTGCTGCCGCTCTTGCTGCATGGCGATGCCGCCTTTGCCGGCCAGGGCGTGATCGCGGAAATCCTCGGCCTGTCCGGCCTGCGCGGCCACCGCGTCGCCGGCACGTTGCATTTCATCATCAACAACCAGATCGGCTTCACAACCAATCCGCGCTTCTCGCGCTCGTCGCCCTATCCGTCCGACGTCGCCAAGATGATTGAAGCACCGATCTTCCACGTCAATGGCGACGATCCGGAAGCCGTGGTGCACGCCACCAAGGTGGCGATCGAATTCCGCATGAAGTTCCACAAGCCTGTTGTGGTCGACATGTTCTGCTACCGCCGCTTCGGCCACAATGAGGGCGACGAGCCGGCCTTCACCCAGCCGATCATGTACCGCAACATCCGCACCCACAAGACGACCGTGCAGATCTACGGCGACCGGCTGATCGCCGAGGGTCACCTCACCCAGGCCGAGCTCGACCAGCTCAAGGCCGACTGGCGGGCGCATCTGGAATCCGAGTGGGAAGTCGGCCAGCACTACAAGCCCAACAAGGCCGATTGGCTCGACGGCGCCTGGTCTGGCCTGCGCACCGCCGACAACCAGGACGAACAAAGGCGCGGCAAGACCGCCGTGCCGGTGAAGACGCTGAAGGAAATCGGCAAGAAGCTGACCGAGGTGCCGAAGGATTTCGAGGCGCACAAGACGATCATCCGCTTCCTCGAAAACCGCCGCCAGGCGATCGAGTCCGGCGAAGGCATCGACTGGTCGACGGCCGAGGCGCTGGCCTTCGGCGCCATCCTGCTCGACGGCAATCCGATCCGCCTGTCGGGGCAGGATTCCGAACGCGGCACCTTCTCGCAGCGTCACTCGGTCCTTTACGACCAGCGCGACGAGACCCGCTACATCCCGCTCAACAATCTGTCGGCGGCTCAAGCCGGCTACGAAGTCATCAACTCGATGCTGTCGGAAGAGGCGGTGCTGGGCTTCGAATATGGCTACAGCCTGGCCGAGCCCAAGGCGCTGACCTTGTGGGAAGCGCAGTTCGGCGATTTCGCCAACGGTGCCCAGGTGGTGTTCGACCAGTTCATCTCTTCGGGTGAACGCAAGTGGCTCAGAATGTCGGGCCTCGTCTGCCTGCTGCCGCATGGCTATGAAGGCCAGGGCCCGGAACATTCTTCGGCCCGGCTCGAACGCTTCCTGCAGCTTTGCGCCGAAGATAACATGCAAGTGGCCAACTGTACGACGCCGGCCAACTACTTCCACATATTGCGCCGGCAGCTGAAGCGCGACTTCCGTAAGCCGCTGATCCTGATGACGCCGAAGTCGCTGCTGCGCCATAAGCGGGCGGTGTCGACGCTGCCGGAAATTTCGGGTGAAAGCTCGTTCCACCGATTGCTGTGGGACGATGCGCAGCTGCTTTCCGGCCAGGCGATCAAGCTCACCAAGGATTCGAAGATCCGCCGCGTCGTGCTGTGTTCGGGCAAGGTCTATTACGACCTCTACGAGGAGCGCGAGAAGCGCGGCATCAACGACATCTATCTGCTGCGCGTCGAACAGCTCTATCCGTTCCCGGCCAAGGCGCTGATCACCGAACTGTCGCGGTTCCGCAATGCCGAGATGGTGTGGTGCCAGGAGGAGCCCAAGAACATGGGCGCCTGGTCGTTCATCGACCCCTATCTGGAATGGGTGCTGGCGCATATCGATGCCAAGCATCAGCGGGTGCGCTACACCGGCCGTCCGGCCGCCGCCTCGCCGGCGACCGGACTGATGTCGAAGCATCTCGCCCAGCTCGCCGCCTTGCTCGAAGACGCGCTCGGCGAATAGAGAAGATCTGGGCGAATAACAGAACCGAAAGAAAACGGACAGGCACAATGGCTACCGAAATCCGCGTTCCCACTCTCGGCGAATCCGTCACCGAAGCGACCATCGGCAAATGGTTCAAGAAGGTCGGCGACGCGATCGTCGCCGACGAGCCGCTGGTCGAGCTCGAGACCGACAAGGTGACGGTGGAGGTGCCTGCCGCCGCCGCTGGAACCTTAAGCGAAATCACCGCCAAGGAAGGCGAGACGGTCGGTGTCGGTGCGCTGCTCGGTTCGATTTCGGCAGGTGGCGCTGCCGCCGCACCAGCGACCAAGCCGCAGGCGGTGTCGCAGGCCTCGTCGCCGGATGCGGCATCGACCGGCAAGCAGGCCGCGGCCGAGACCGCCAAGATCGCCGGCGATGCCGGCCCGGTCGAGCCGCGCACCATGCCACCGGCACCGGCCGCGGCGAAACTGATCGCCGAAAGCAATCTCTCGGTCGACCAGATCTCCGGTTCGGGAAAGCGTGGCCAGGTGCTGAAAGGCGACGTGCTCGACGCCATCTCCAAGGGTGCGCCGTCGCAGCCGGCGGAGACGCCGAAGGCGGCACCTGCACCGGTTGCCGTGCGCGCGCCGTCCTCGGGCGACGACGCTTCGCGCGAGGAGCGCGTGCGCATGACCAAGCTGCGCCAGACCATCGCGCGCCGCCTCAAGGAAGCGCAGTCGACCGCAGCCATGCTGACCACCTTCAACGAGGTCGACATGTCAGCGGTGATGGCACTGCGCACCAAGTACAAGGATGTGTTCGAAAAGAAGCACGGCGTGAAGCTCGGTTTCATGGGCTTCTTCACCAAGGCCGTCACCCACGCGCTGAAGGAAATCCCCTCGGTCAACGCCGAGATCGATGCCACCGACATCATCTTCAAGAATTATGCCCATATCGGCGTCGCCGTCGGCACCGAGAAGGGTCTTGTCGTGCCGGTCGTGCGCAATGCCGACCAGATGTCGATCGCCGAGATCGAAAAGGACATCGGCCGGCTGGGCATCGCCGCGCGCGACGGCAAGCTGTCGGTCGCCGACATGCAAGGCGGGACGTTTACGATTTCCAACGGCGGCGTTTACGGGTCGCTGATGTCGACGCCGATCCTCAACGCACCGCAGTCGGGCATCCTCGGCATGCACAAGATCCAGGATCGGCCTGTCGTGGTCGGCGGCCAGATCGTGATCCGGCCGATGATGTATCTGGCGCTCAGCTACGATCACCGCATCGTCGACGGCAAGGAAGCGGTGACCTTCCTGGTCCGCGTCAAGGAAAGCCTGGAGGATCCGGAACGGCTGGTGCTCGATCTGTGAGCAAGGCCAACCGCCCCGTGAGCGGCTGGCTGGAACGGTTCGGGTTCAAACTGGGCCGGGCCGCGGGCGGCGCGCAGCGGACTTTTCGGCGCAGTATTTTCTGGCTTGGCTTGTCCACTGCTGTTCCTTCGCTGGCAATCGCCGCCGGATGGAATCCGGCAAAGGTGAGCAGCAACCTCGGCATCTTTGCCCTTAGTGACGTGCAATTGGCGGAGCGGAAGATAACGGTCACCCCGATCGGCCAACTCGAATTGCCGACGGGCGAGATTATGGCCTGCGATCCTCTGGTCACAGGCGATGACTGGCCAGCATTGAGCCGCAAGGTCAAACCTGGAAGTTATCCGGTTTCTCTGTTCGAGGCCCAGGGACGTGTGGCAGCAGCGTTCCTTCGGCTCCGCCCAGGCACGCCGGTCCGCTGGGAACTGGCGACCTTGCCAGACCAGGACGTGTCGACCCTGAAGGACGACGAAATGTTCGGCTACCCCGTCGATGCCGGCCTTGGCTCTTTCATGGACAAGACGGCGATGGCGCTGATGTCGGCCGAACAGGACAAGCTCAAGGCCGACGAGAATTACTATGACGACGTGCTGGCCGCCGAATTCGCACCCAACCAGGACAGGTTCGTCATGCATCATCCGGTTGCCGGCAACCCGCTCAACATCGCGATGTTCTGGAGCGGCTGGGGTGATGGATTTTATCCGTCATTCTGGGGACTGGACGCAGCCGGCGAGCCGTTGTTGCTGCTGACCGATTTCGGCGTGCTGGAACACGCCGATGGCCGCGAGAGCAAGTAGGTCGCGCTGATGCAAAGCGTCCTATCGCCCACTATCCGATGTGCAGCCGGGATGCTGGCCGTGTTGTTCACCGACTCTGCTGCAAATGCCGCCTGTCCGATCGAGCTCGCTGTCTATGGCGACACCCAGAGCGGCAGCGAAATCGATTTCACGCCGACCGGCACCTCGGCGACCGTCACCAATACGTTCCGCATGATCCTCGACAACAATGTGGTGCTCAACGGCATCGTCATGTGGAACGAGGGCGTGTCGCGGCCGAACGGCGCGCTGATGTACAAATGCCCCGAGGGTGACGTCACCGGCGAGGAGCTTGCGGCATGCACGCCTTGGCATGGCGTCATCTACACGGCGGACGACAAGGGCAACGTCGGACTGCTGCCGGCCGAAGGGGTCGAGGCGCCGAAGATGCTGATCCTGCCGGACCTCGGGCCGTCGCTGCGCCAATCCAGCGCCTATGGCGGCAGCGGGTTTTCGAAAGTGCCGTGGGATGTGTTTGCCTTGAAGGGATGCCAGGAATGAGCGGGACGCAAAAGGTGCTGCTGGTCACCGGGGGCAGCCGCGGCATCGGCGCGGCGATCTGCCGGTTTGGATCGAAGGCCGGCTACAGGGTCGCGGTCAACTACGCTGCGAATCAGGGCGCCGCCGATGCACTGGTCGCGGAGATCGAGGCTGCCGGCGGCGAGGCTTTTGCGGTCAAGGGCGATGTCGGCAGCGAGGCCGATATCGTGGCCATGTTCGAGGCCGTCGACCGCGCCTATGGGCGGCTCGATGCTTTCGTCAACAACGCCGGCATCGTCGACGTCAGGGCGCGCGTCGACGAGATGGATGTTTCGCGGCTGGAGCGCATGATGCGCATCAATGTCGTCGGCTCGTTCCTCTGCGCCCGTGAGGCGGTCAAGCGCATGTCGACCCGCCATGGCGGGTCGGGCGGGTCCATAGTCAACATCTCGTCGGCGGCAGCGACATTGGGCTCGCCGGGCGAGTATGTCGATTATGCCGCCTCCAAGGGCGCCATCGACACCTTCACCATCGGGCTCGCCCGCGAGGTGGCGCTGGAAGGCATCCGCGTCAATGCGGTGCGCCCTGGCATCATCGACACGGATATCCACGCTTCCGGCGGGCAGCCGGACAGGGTGGAGCGGTTCCGCGACCTGCTGCCGATGAAAAGAGCCGGTACAGTGGCTGAAGTCGCCGGCGCGGTTCTCTATCTTCTCTCCGACGCCGCGTCCTATACGACAGGCGCGATCCTGAATGTAAGCGGCGGCCGCTGAGCGCTCTCAAGCAGATCGAGCAGGATGTTATCCGAAAACCGCGTCACACGGCATCATGCTCAAACAGAAGGACAGTATCATGGCTTATGACGTCGTTATCATCGGATCGGGACCGGGCGGCTATGTCTGCGCCATCAAGGCGGCGCAGCTCGGGCTCAGGGTCGCGGTGGTCGAGAAGAACGCGACCTTCGGCGGTACCTGCCTCAACATCGGCTGCATCCCTTCCAAGGCGCTGCTCCATGCCTCCGAGATGTTCGCCGAGGCCGGTCACTCCTTCGACACGCTCGGCGTCGAGATATCAGCGCCGAAATTGAACCTGAAGAAGATGATGGCGCACAAGGATGCGACGGTGTCGTCGAACGTCAACGGCGTCGCCTTTCTGTTCAAGAAGAATAAGATCGATAGTTTCCGCGGCACCGGCAAGGTGCTCGCCGCCGGCAAGGTCTCTGTCACCTCCGAGGACGGCAAGGTCGAGGAGATCGAGACCAGGAACATCGTCATCGCCACCGGCTCGGATGTCGCCGGCATTCCCGGCGTCAAGGTCGACATCGACGAGAAGGTGATCGTGTCGTCGACCGGCGCATTGTCGCTTGATAAGGTTCCCGGCCATCTGGTGGTGGTCGGCGGCGGTGTCATCGGGCTCGAGCTCGGCTCGGTGTGGGCACGGCTCGGCGCCAAGGTCACCGTGGTCGAGTTCCTCGACACCATCCTCGGCGGCATGGACGGCGAGGTTTCCAAGCAGTTCCAGCGCTTGCTTTCAAAGCAGGGCTTCGAGTTCAAGCTCGGCGCCAAGGTCACCGGTGTCGCCAAGGCCAAGAAGGGTGCGACCGTCACCTTCGAGCCGGTCAAGGGCGGCGCCGCCGAGACGATCGAGGCCGATGCCGTGCTGATCGCCACCGGCCGCCGCGCCTATGCCGACAGGCTCGGGCTCGGGGAAGCCGGCGTCGAGGTCGACGAGCGCGGCCGGGTCAAGACCGATGGCCATCTCAAGACCAATGTCTCGGGCATCTATGCCATCGGCGATGTCATCGCCGGGCCGATGCTGGCACACAAGGCCGAGGACGAGGGCGTGGCGGTGGCCGAAACCATTGCCGGCCAGGCCGGCCACGTGAACTATGACGTCATTCCGAGCGTCGTCTACACCAGCCCGGAAATCGCCTCGGTCGGCAAGACCGAGGAAGAGTTGAAGAAGGCCGGCATCGACTACAAGGCCGGAAAATTCCCGTTCAGCGCCAATGGCCGGGCGCGCGCCATGCTGCACACCGACGGTTTTGTGAAGATCCTCGCCGACAAGACGAGCGACCGCGTACTCGGCGTGCATATTGTCGGCTTCGGCGCAGGCGAGATGATCCACGAGGCGGCGGTGCTGATGGAATTCGGGGGCTCGTCTGAGGATCTCGCCCGCACCTGCCACGCGCATCCGACGATGTCGGAGGCGATCAAGGAGGCGGCGCTGGCAACGTTCTTCAAGCCGATCCACATCTAAAGGCACTATCCTCGGTCAAGCCCGAGGGTGACGAACGTAGCGATCCCTACAAAACGGCCCGCCTTTCGGCGGGCCGTTCGTATTTGATATCGAGCCGATCAGTTGGCCGGTGCAGGCGCTGGGGCCGGTGCCGGGGCAGGAGCCGGTGCAGGCGCTGGTGCCGGGGCAGGCGCCGGTTCTGCAGGCGCCGGAGCAGGCGCAGGTTCGGCCGGCTTCATCGGTTCCGCCGGTGCCGGTGCGGGCGCCGGTGTGCTGGCCGCCGGCGGCTCGGCGGGTGCCGGGTGCTCACCGCTTCTTCCGAAAATATAATACGCGACAACCGCCAGAATAACGACGACCAGCGCAATCAGCCAGCCACTACCGCCGCCACCGCTCTGCTTGATGGTGGTGTTGGTGGTGTTGGGATTGAACGGGTCGTTTGGATTCGGTGCGTTCGCCATAAAAGTGTCCTCCGTGGATGAAAAATATCAATCAACACCATATAACGCGCAATCATTGAACTGGTTTCACGCTAGGGTTGGAAAACGCCAAAAACAAGGACAATCCCGCCGTTCCGGCGCCGGAATGGCGTCGTTTCGCCACGCAACGCGCCAAGTTGGTGCCTATTATGATCTTTTCGGAGGATTTTGCCGTGACGAACCCCCTGGCAGAGTTTGTCCCGAATCACTGCAATGCCCTCGCCGGAGCCCAGTTCGCCGACCGCTTTGTGCTGATCACCCAGGGTCTTTCTTTAACGGCACTCGGCGCGGCGGAACGCGCCCTGGGGCGAACGCCGCCCTGGGTCGGCAGGCTCATGGCGCTGCGCAATCTTGCCGTCAGGCCATTCCGGCTGAAGACGGGCCTGGAACCTGCCGTGTTGCCGGGCGGCAAGATCGGGATCTTTCCGCTTATCAGCCAGTCTCCCGGCAAGGTCGTGCTTGGCCTCGACGACCGGCATCTCGATTTCCGTGTCCTGGTCGAAGTCAGGGATCTTGGCGTGGGCCGGCAAGAGGTGGCCGCGACGACGATAGTCAAGACGCACAATCTGCTCGGGCGCGCCTATCTCGCGATCATCATGCCGTTTCACCGGATCGTCGTTCCGGCGATGCTGGCCCAGATCCTGGCGAAGTAAGCTGAAGCAGCTAAAGTCCAACGGGCGTGACGGTGTAACCGGCCTTGCGGAAATCCTCGACGAGGCCTTCGGGGCCGGGGAGGTGGAGGGCGCCGACCGCCATGAAGACGTTGCCCCTGGCAAGGATCGGTTCGGCATGCTCGACCATCACCTTGTTGCGGCTGGTGATCATGGTTTCCTCGAATGCCGCATAGCCCGCGGGGTCGTCCGTGCCTTCCGGCATGGCCGCGCGAAACAGCGGCCAGAACATTCCGGTGTCGCCGCGCTGGTAGAGCACGATCATGGTTTCGTTGATGTCGTTGATCTTATCGCCGAGCTTCAGCGTGTCGACGAGGCCCTTCATGTGAAACGCCAGCGGCAGCGAGGCCATGGCGCGCAACTGGCTTTCAGCAGTCTCCAATCCTTCCACCGGCTTGCCGGAAGCCTTTGCACCTTCCGCCAGCCTGACATCGAGCACCGGGGCGCCGCCTGACTGGCGGGCCAGCTCGCAGGCCGGCAGTGCCATCATGGCAGAGAGCATCCACGGCTTCATCTTGGCAACCGTTGCCGGAGGAATGCCGCGTGCGTCGAGCGCGGCGTTCATGGCCGCCGCATCGTCGGGCGACAGCAGCGACGCCAGCGTCGTCGAATCAGTGAACATCATCAGGTCCGGCTCCTTGAGCATCGCGACCATCATCTTCTGCTTGTCGAGCACGTCCGTGGTTTCGATGATGATGGTGCCGGCGGCGTCATAGGCTTTCTGCGCGTCGGGAGGCAGCGTGGTGACGCGCGGGTCGGTCATATGCATGGTGCCGAACAGGAAGGACGGCTTCTCGCCGGGCTTTTCCAGCTTCCACAACAGGCCCTTGCCGTTCGGTGTCGCGGCGGCTTCCGCTTCGATCTTGCGGTAGGTCGCCGGATCGTTCTTCTGCAAGGCCGACAGCATGTCGGCGCCGGTGCAGGTCGGGATTTCGGCATGCGCCTTGCCGGCCGCGAACAGCAGCGCGGCGAGAAACGACAGGAAGAACAGAACGTTGAGCGCGACGAGCAGCTTCAGCGACACGGAAGCTGCACGGTCGGCGATGGCGATGACTCGTTTCATGATCCCATTCCTAGAACCGAAAAGCGGCAAAACGGTTAATTGGTACTGCGAAATTGTCTTCGACCGGCTATCGCCCTCAGCGGACGTCGATGGTGCTCATGACTCAATGATTAGCGGAAACGCCCATTCCTTCGTCATCCACGGGCGGAGCAAGGAGCGTAGCGACGCGGCGCAGACCCGAGGATCCATGCCGGGACTCTGGAACGCTGCAACAGTGCAGAATTCCGCTCCGCAGCACTCCATGGCAAAGGTCGCGGCATGGATCCCAGGGTCTCCGCGACGGAGCTTCGCTCCTGCTTCGCCCAGGGATGACGACGTTGGGGAGGCTTTCGGCCAATGGTGAACGTTTGGCCACCGATACTATGCGACGCTACTGGCGTTCATGCCCGTGGATGGGCCTGCTCGTAAATCTCGAGCAGCCTCGCAGTGTCGACGCCGGTGTAGATCTGTGTCGTCGACAGGCTGGCGTGGCCGAGCAGTTCCTGGATGGTGCGCAAATCGCCGCCGCGGCCGAGCAGATGCGTGGCGAAGGAATGGCGCAGCGCATGCGGCGTCGCGGTATCGGGCAGGTTGAGCGCCGAGCGCAGCTTGGCCATGTCGCGCTGGACGATGGCCGGGTTGAGCGGACCGCCGCGGGCGCCGCGAAACAACAGGCCCTTGGGGTCGAGATGGTAGGGGCAGAGCCGGCGATATTCGGCGATCGCCCTGAGCGCCACCGGCAGCACCGGCACCAGGCGCGTCTTGCCGCCCTTGCCGGTGACGCGAAGCACCGTGTCGGCCGCCGACGCCAGATCGGCGCCGGCGAGGCCAAGCGCCTCGGAAATGCGCAGGCCGGAGCCGTAGAGCAGTGTCAGCACGGCGGCGTTGCGGGCAGCAATCCAGGGTTCCTCCGCCAGTTGGCCTTCAATGGAAACAACATGCTTGGCATCGCTCGCTGTCAGCGGCTTGGGCAGCGATTTGGGCTGGCGCGGCGCGCGCAGTGCTGCCGCCCCGGCCGCATTGGCGAGGCCGCGCCGCTCGAGGAAACGCAGCAGCGAGCGGATGCCGGCGAGACCCCGGCCCAGCGTGCGGGCACCGGCACCGGCATTGCGCCGCGCCGCGAGAAAGCCGCGCAGGTCGGCCGGGCGCAGATCGGCGATGTCCGAAATGCCGGGCGAGCCGCCGCAATGGCCGGTGAGGAAATGCAGGAACTGGCGCGTGTCGCGCTCATAGGCTTCCACCGTCTTGGGCGACAGCCGGCGTTCTCGCGCCAGCATCTTCAGCCAGCTTTCGCGCGCCGCCTGGAGATCGGGTTTGGCCGGGATCAGGAATTCCTGCATGGCGGCATTTTCGGGTATTCGGGTTAGGAAGCGGTGAAGAGCCGTCATTGAAATGACAGCCGGCTGAGGTTAGGAGACCATCGATTGGTGGCAGGTGACTACCTTGGTGATTGGCTGAAATGCCCGCCCCCTTCGTCATCCTGCGGCGGAGCAGGAGCGAAGCGACGTCGCGGAGACCCCAGGATCCATGCCGTGACCTGCGAGCGTTGCTGCGTTACAAGTCTGATAGCTTTGCGGTGGAGACCACGCGAAGTGTTTGCAAATAGAGACTTGGCAGGAACGAGACTCGTGACCCTTTCTGAACTGCCGTGCTTTTTGGTCGCCGTAACGGAATGGATCCTCGGGTCTGCGCAGTCGCTTCGCGCCTGCTCCGCCCGTGGATGACGAAGGTAAAAGCGCCATGAGCAAGCTCCAGAACCCTGTCCAGATGGCCGTGATCGGCGCCGCCCATGGCATCAAGGGCGAGTTGCGGGTGAAGACCTTCACAGGTGAGCCGCTGGCGCTGGCCGATTACGGGCCGCTCTACGCCAGGGACGGGCGCGCCTTCCAGATCGTCGACATCAGGCCTGCCAACACCGTCGTCGTGGTCCGCTTCAAGGGCATTGCCGACCGCAATGCGGCCGAGGCGCTGGCAGGCACGGAGCTGTTCGTCGACCGTTCGATGCTGCCGGACGACGGCGAGGAAGACGAATTCTACCATGCCGACCTCGTCGGCCTCGAAGTCCGCGACGACACGGCTGCCGTGCTTGGCAAGGTGGTCGCGGTGCACAATTTCGGCGGCGGCGATATTCTCGACGTGACGCTGGGCGGGCGCAAGGGCGTGCTGATTCCGTTCACACAGGCCGCCGTGCCGCAAGTGTCGATCGCCGAGGGTTTTGTCCGTGTCGATCCGGCGGCTGCCGGGCTGGTCGACGACGAGGATGGCGATGGCCCGCGCGAGGAAGACTTCGATCCGAAGGGCCGGCCGCGCGGACCGAGCGATGCCGGGGGCAACCGGTGAGTTTTTCCGCTTCGGTGCTGACGCTTTACCCCGAGATGTTTCCCGGCGCGCTCGGCCTCTCGTTGGCCGGCCGGGCGCTGGAGGCCGGGACGTGGTCGCTGGAGGCGATCCAGATCCGCGACTTCGCCACCGACCGCCATCGCACCGTCGACGACACGCCCGCCGGCGGCGGCGCCGGCATGGTGATGCGCGCCGACGTGCTGGCGAAAGCCATCGACCATGCTTCGCCGGAAGGCGATGCGCGGCCTCGGCTGCTGATGAGCCCGCGCGGCAAGCCGCTGACCCAGGCGCGTGTGCGCGAGCTGGCCGCTGGGCCGGGTGCCGTCATCCTGTGCGGCCGCTTCGAAGGCGTCGACCAGCGGGTGATCGACGCGCGGGGATTGGAGGAAGTCTCCATCGGTGATTTCATCCTCTCGGGTGGTGAGCCGGCAGCGCTCGTTCTGCTCGATGCGGTGGTGCGGCTGTTGCCCGGCGTGATGGGCAACGCGGTGTCGGGCGAGGAGGAGAGTTTCGAAAACGGCCTGCTCGAACATCCGCACTATACGCGGCCGCAGGAGTTTGAAGGCCGCGAGATACCCGAGGTGCTGGTCTCGGGCAATCACAAGAAGATCGCCGCGTGGCGTCGGGCGGAGTCAGAGGCGTTGACGAAAGAGCGGCGTCCGGATTTGTTGGGCGCCGCCGCTCACCCTTTCCAAAAGTAATAGAAAGCCAGAAACAGACCGACAGCGACGACGAAGCCGCGCACCGCGTTTTGTGGCACGCGCTTGGCGATCCAGACGCCGGCATAGCCGCCGAGCGCGCCGCCCGGGATCATGATGATCGCCTGCGGCCAGGCGACGACGCCGCCCGAGACGAAGACGACGATAGCGACCGCCGCGATGACCATGGCCAGCATGTTCTTCAGCGCGTTCAGCCGGTGATAGTCGCCGGCCTGGGTGAGGCCGAGCGTCGCCAGCATCATCACGCCCATGCCGGCGCCGAAGAAGCCGCCATAGATGGCGGTGAGAAACTGCGCCAGGGAGCCGGCGAGCGAGCCCACCGCCGCTTCATGACCGGGCTTCGGCACTGGTTTCAGCCAGGGGCCGGCTGCGAACAGGGCTGTCGCGGCCAAGAGCAGCCACGGCACCAGAGCGCGAAATGACGGATTGTCGAGCGCCAAAAGGATCAGCGCGCCGGCCAGTGCACCCACGGCCGAAATCAGGCACAGCAGCAGCGCGCCGCGCCAGAAGTGCCTGATATCGGCCGAGTAGGCGAGGGTCGAGGTGATGTAGCCTGGAAATTGCGTCACCGAGGAGGTGGCGTTGGCGACGATCGGCGGCAGGCCGACCAACGTCATGGCGCCGAAGGTGATGAAGGTGCCGCCACCGGCGACCGCATTGGCGGCGCCTGACAGGAAGCCCGCCAGAAACAGCAGGATGGCATCGAAGACAGACATGAATTGCGGCCGCTCAAAACTGTGTTATTTCAGGCTTAGAAAGCCTGAACGACCGGCGCAACCCGGCACGGCAGGATTACGATGGTGCCATGCGAGCAGAAAATGCGCTGCCAAGGCGTGACAAAGCGGCGAAATAGCTGTATGTGCCCGCCCGTACCGGCCAGAAAGAATCTGCCGGACCCGTCAACAATGACGGTGTAGTCGCCCCTGCCTGATGTTTCAAAGACAAATGTCTTGGAGACAAAAGGCATAGCCAAGCGGTCAATGGAACTGCAAGGCGAGTGTCGGACGCTCTGACTGTCGGAAGAACAAGAAGTGGACTTTTGAGATGGATATCCTCCGTCAGCTCGAGGCCGAACAGGCCGCCAAGATCGAAGCCAAGCGCAAGCTTCCCGAATTCCAGCCCGGCGACACCGTGCGCGTCCAGGTCCGCGTGACCGAAGGCACCCGCACCCGCGTCCAGGCCTATGAGGGCGTCGTCATCGCCCGCGCAGGCGCCGGCTTCCAGGAGAACTTCACGGTTCGCAAGATTTCCTACGGCGAAGGCGTCGAGCGCGTGTTCCCGGTCTACTCGCCGATGGTTGAAGGCGTCGAGATCGTTCGCCGCGGCAAGGTGCGTCGCGCCAAGCTCTACTACCTGCGCGATCGTCGCGGCAAATCGGCCCGTATTTCGGAAAACACCGGCGTGCGCGCCCGCAAGCTGAACGACGAGGAGCGCGATGCGCTGAACGCCGAGAAGGCCCGCATCGAGGCCGAGAAGGTGGCAGCAGCCGAGGCCCTGGCCGTCGAGAAGGCAGCCCAGGACGCCGCCGAGAAGAAGGCCGCCGCCGAAGCCGAAGCAGCAGCCAAGGCCGCCGCGGAAGCGACCCCCGCCGAATAAGGTTTTCGGAAATCCCATTCAAAAAGGCGGCTTCGGCCGCCTTTTTTCGTTTCACCAGACTGTGAACGCTTTCAGCGTCAGAAACAGGATCCGGCTGTTGACGGCATATTATCTTGTGTACTAAATAATCGCGCACAAGATAATTGGAGATTTGATATGGCACTCTACACCACACAGGCTCACGTCACCGGCGGCCGCGCCGGCCATGGCGAGACCAGCGACGGTCTGCTCAAGGTCGATCTGGCAATGCCCAAGGAGCTCGGCGGGCCGGGGGGCGCCACCAATCCCGAGCAACTGTTCGCAATCGGCTATGCCGCCTGCTTCGAAAGCGCCATCCGCTTCGTCGCACGCAAACAGAAGCTGTCGCTGACGGATGCCGGGGTAACCTCCACCGTCAGCCTGCTTCCCAATGGCGAAGGCTTTAAGCTCGGCGTCGCGCTCGCGGCGGAAACGAAAGGCCTTGATCAGGCGGCGGCGGAAGCGCTTGTATCGGAGGCGCACAAGATCTGCCCCTATTCCAACGCCATCAGGGGCAATGTCGACGTAGCGCTTTCGGTAAAGGCGGCATGACGGAAAAGACGACAAAGAGCACCAGCGACGCCCCGGCCGAGGCCGCCGGGACGTTTCACGTTCCGCGGCTCGACCAGCAGCTGTGCTTCGCGCTCTATTCGGCAAGCGGGCTGATGACGAAGCTCTACCGCCCGCTGCTCGATCCGCTCGGCCTGACCTATCCGCAATATCTGGCCATGTTGGCGCTGTGGGAACGAGCTCCAAGCACGGTTGGCGAGCTTGGCGAAGCGCTTGGGCTGGATTCGGCGACGCTGACGCCGCTGCTCAAGCGGATGGAGGCTGGCGGACTGGTCACACGCCGGCGCGACCCCGCCGACGAGCGCCGGGTTATGGTCGAGCCGACAGCGAAGGGCCAAGCGTTGCGTGAGCAGGCTAAAAGCGTGCCGGCGGCGATGCTTTGCAACCTGCCGCTGGATGCCGACGAGTTGAAATCCCTGCACCGCACGCTGACGCGGTTCGTCTCCGGCTTGCGCAAGGCAGATGCCGGCATCGCGAAGCGGAGCTGATCGCTGCCGCAACACCGTTCATTCCTGAATCCCGGAAATGAAGGCACTGGAATCCCTTTTCGCGCGCGCTGACGCAGCGGACCGTCTTGCATGACGCTTGCGGAAAGCTAAAGTCGGCGCCGTATTTTCCTGCAAGCCCGGCCATGTCCGGGTCCGTCAATTTCCGGGGAGTGTGTCATGACCAAATCGAAACTGCTGCTGGCAGGCCTGCTTGCCCTCGTCCTGACGCCCGTTGCCGCCTTTGCGCAGGCGCTGCCCGACCTCGGCGGCAAAAAGGTGGTGGTTGTGACCGAAAACGCCTATCCGCCGCTGCAGTTCATCGATGCCAAGACCGGCAAACAGATCGGCTGGGAATATGATGCGATGAACGAGATCGCCAAGCGGCTCAATTTCACGGTCGAGTACCAGAACACTTCCTGGGACGCGATGATCCAGGCGGTTTCCGACAACCAGTACAACATTGGCATGACCGGCATCACCATCAAGGACGACCGCAAGGAGAAGGTCGATTTCTCCGACCCCTATATGCGCTCGGAACAGTTCATGCTGGTGCGCGGCGATGAGAGCCGCTTCACTGACGCCAAGACCTTCGGCGACTTCAAGGACGGGCTGATCGGCGCGCAGGCCGGCACCACGCCCTTCTACACCGCCGTCTATAGCGTGCTCGACGGCAATGAGCAGAACCCGCGCATCAAACTGTTTGAAACCTTCGGCGCGACCGTGCAGGCACTGAAGTCCGGTGACGTCGATGTCGTTTTGACCGATGGCACCGCTGGCAAAGGCTATGTCGACGCCTCCGAGGGCAAACTGAAACTGATCGGCGGGCCGCTCGGCACCGAGGATTTCGGTTTCATTTTCCCCAAGGGTTCCGACCTGGTGAAGCCGATCAACGCGGCAATCGCTGCGTTGAAGGCGGACGGGACGTTCGATGCGCTAAACAAGAAATGGTTTCTTGATTACAAGATGGGGCAGTGATTTCCCGCTGACTTCGCGCTTGAACGCCCCCCTCTGCCCCCACGTCTGCTTGGCCGGCATCGCCTGATGGCAACGCCTTCCTCTTCGTCCAAAGCCGACTTCCCCTGGTGGCTTGTCGTTGCCGCAGCCCTCGCGATCGCGGTGGCCGTCTTCGTCGCCACCAGCAACCTCTATGCCCAGGTGTTCGCCACGGTCGCCAAGGGCATCGGCGTCACCATCTTCGTCACCGTGATCGCCTTCGTGCTGGCGTCGGCCATTGGGCTCGGCATCGCGCTGATGGGAATGTCCGGTTCGCGCTGGCTGCGCCAGATCGCGCGCTTCTATGTCGAGATCGTCCGCGGCGTGCCGATCCTGGTGCTGTTGTTCTGGATCGCCTTTGCCGGCGCGCCGGCCTTCGTCGCGGCCTGGAACGCGCTGACCGCGCCGCTGCAAAACGCCGGCCTGTTCGGCGAGCTTTTGGTGCGCGACGTGTCGCTGCTCTGGCGCGCCATCATGGCGCTGACCATCGGCTATTCGGCTTTCATCTCGGAGGTTTTCCGGGCCGGCATCCAGGCGGTGGAGAAGGGTCAGATCGAAGCGGCGAAGGCGCTTGGGCTGACACGCGCGCAGCGTTTCCGGCTGATCGTGTTCCCACAGGCAATCCGCACCATCCTGCCGCCGCTCGGCAATGATTTCGTCGCTTTGGTCAAGGATTCCTCGCTGGTCTCGGTGCTCGGCGTTGCCGACATCACGCAGATGGGCAAGGTCTACGCCGCCGGCTCCTTTCGCTTCTTCGAGACCTATTCGATAACGGCCTACATCTATCTCATCCTGACCGTCGGCCTGTCGCTGGCGCTCAGGGCGCTGGAGCGGCGGCTGCGCCGCCAGCACGAGGAATAGTTTTTCGGCCAAGGCAGCGCTACGATCCCCGAGCATTCCCCTTGAGGAGGTCCCCATGATCGTCGACAAAGCCAATGCGGCGCTGGATTCCGTCTACACGGCCGACACGCCGGAAGCGCTTGAGGAGGCCTACGCCGCGTGGGCTGCGACCTATGACAGCGAGACCGCCTCGCTCGGCTACCTCCTGCCTTTCCTGATCACCGCCTGGGTGGCGCGTCATGTGCCGGCGGGCGATGGCCCCTTGCTCGATGCCGGCTGCGGCACTGGCCTGTCGGGACCCTCGCTGAAGGCGCTCGGTTACCGCTACATTGCGGGGCTCGACCTCTCGCACGATATGCTGAAGATCGCCGGCAGCCGCAATGCCTACAGCGACCTGAAGCAGGCAATGCTGGGCGAAACGCTGCCATGGCCTGACGGCCACTTCCGCGCCTTCTTCTCGACCGGCGTGTTCACCATCAGCCATGCGCCGGCATCCGGCCTGCACGAACTGGTGCGCATCACCCGCCAGGGCGGCCATGCGATCTTCACCGTGCGCGACCAGGTGTTTGAGAGCGGCGGCTTCCAGGCGGTGTTCGATGAGCTGGAGCAAGCTGGGAAATGGCGGGCGGTCGAGGAGAGCCCGTGGTTCCGCTGCTATGCGATCGCCGAGCCGGACGCGTTGGTGAAGACGTTTGTGTTTGAAGTGTTGTGACCCCACTTCCCTTCTCCCACAAGGGAGGAGGTAAAGGCGCTGAACGCCGCAATTGCCGAAAACCCAAAACATTGGTATGAGCCACGCCATGGAAGAGCTTTTTGGCGATCCGGCCTACAAGGGGTTCGTGCTGCAGGACAGGAAACGCCTGCCGTCGCGTTTTTCCGCGCGCGTGTCCGGGGCGCTGACCAGCCGACTACCCTAGGCCGACCTGTTCGGGTCCCTTTCGCCGGGCCTGAGGTCCGGTACCTGCTCTTTCCCATTCTCATATCGACGGATTTACGCACATGAGCGCACCGCGCACCCTCTACGACAAGATTTTCGACGACCATGTCGTCGATCGCCAGGACGACGGCACCTGCCTGCTCTACATCGACCGCCACCTGGTCCATGAAGTGACCAGCCCGCAGGCCTTCGAAGGCCTGCGCATGACCGGCCGTAAAGTCCGGCATCCGGAAAAGACGCTGGCCGTGGTCGATCACAATGTCTCGACCTCGCCCGAGCGCAAGTTCGGCATCAAGAACGAGGAAAGCCGCATCCAGGTCGAGGCGCTGGCCAAGAACGCCAGGGATTTCGGAGTCGAATATTATTCCGAGAACGATATCCGCCAGGGTATCGTCCACATCATCGGACCCGAGCAGGGCTTTACTCTGCCCGGCATGACCATCGTCTGCGGCGACAGCCACACCTCGACGCATGGCGCTTTCGGCGCGCTGGCGCATGGCATCGGCACGTCCGAGGTCGAGCATGTGCTGGCGACGCAGACGCTGATCCAGCGCAAGGCCAAGAACATGCTGGTGCGTGTCGACGGCCAGTTGCCGGAGGGCGTCACCGCCAAGGACATCATCCTCGCCATCATCGGCGAGATCGGCACCGCCGGCGGCACCGGCTATGTCATCGAATATGCCGGCGAAGCGATCCGTGCGCTGTCGATGGAAGGCCGCATGACGATCTGCAACATGTCGATCGAAGGCGGCGCGCGCGCCGGCCTGATCGCCGCCGACGAGACGACCTTCGCCTATGTCAAGGACAAGCCGCGCGCGCCGAAGGGCGCGTCCTGGGATGCGGCACTCGAATATTGGAAGACGCTGCAGTCCGACGAAGGCGCGCATTTCGACAAGGTGATCGTGCTCGACGCGGCCAAGCTGCCGCCGATCGTCTCCTGGGGCTCCTCGCCCGAGGATGTCGTGTCGGTGCAGGGCATCGTGCCGAACCCGGACGACATCGCCGATGAAAACAAGCGCACCTCCAAGCAGCGCGCGCTCGACTATATGGGTCTGACGCCGGGCACCAAGATCACCGACATCACGCTCGACCGCGTCTTCATCGGTTCGTGCACCAACGGCCGCATCGAGGATCTGCGCGCCGTCGCCAAGGTGGTCGAAGGCAAGACGGTCAGCCCGCATGTCGATGCGATGATTGTGCCCGGCTCCGGCCTGGTCAAGGAACAGGCGGAAGCCGAAGGTCTCGACAAGATCTTTGTCGCCGCCGGCTTCGACTGGCGCGAGCCGGGCTGCTCGATGTGCCTTGCCATGAACGACGACCGGCTAAAGCCGCATGAACGCTGCGCCTCGACCTCGAACCGCAATTTCGAGGGCCGGCAAGGCTTCAAGGGCCGCACCCATCTCGTGTCGCCGGCGATGGCGGCCGCGGCGGCGATCGCCGGCCACTTCGTCGACATCCGCGAGTGGAAGTAACCCGGATTTGAACCAGAACCCGAGCCGCGCCCGGCTCGGGTCAGCTCTTTCCGTCGCGGCGGACGAGCTCGTGGAACTCCTCG
The DNA here is from genome assembly GCF_040322895.1 of Mesorhizobium sp. M0088. Classification (NCBI taxonomy): domain Bacteria; kingdom Pseudomonadati; phylum Pseudomonadota; class Alphaproteobacteria; order Hyphomicrobiales; family Phyllobacteriaceae; genus Mesorhizobium; species Mesorhizobium sp. M0088. The sequence goes on along the minus strand of NZ_JAMYUI010000012.1, from coordinate 71,133 downwards.
CGGCGTCCCGGCTGTTCGGCCGCGACCACAAGCGCAAGCTGTTGTTCCTCGAAGAGCTTGAACCATTCGTCCCATTCGACGAGTTCATAGCCTCCCGCATTGAGCGGCCGTTCAGGCTGGTCCTGATCCTGATAGGCGTGCTGGCCGAAGACCAGCCTCAACATGGGCTGCGTCCCCGCTTCCGGCGATATGTCGACGATTGCGGGAAAGCCGGCGCGCCCGGCAGCCCATGAGCGGATCGCATCGTGGTCGGTCAGTGTGATTGTGTCGGCCATGGGTCGCTCCAGATTGTGAACGGAGGAACGCTGACTGGGGACTGCGGTTCCGTGACATTATTTTGAGACGGCGGTCCTGCTTATCGCTTTCGCTTAACCGCTTGTTTGGGCTTGCCCTCTAAGCTCTTCCCTGACGTAAGCCAGGGGAAGTCACAGTCGGTTGGACACGGGTCTGCTCATTGCGCTGCTCAACCCGACGATCGCGCTGGCGCTCGGCGCGGCGTTCCTTGTGCTATGGTCCTATCAGCGCCACCGCCCCTATCTGGCCGTTTTGGCGATCAGCTACAGTCTCTCGGCGGCTGGCTTCCTGCTGCAGTATTTCACCTTGCCCATCGGGATGCCGCTGACCAAGCTTACGTCGAACATCTGCTTCACCATCGCCGCGTGCTGCCTGGCCAGCGCTGTCATCCACCGCTATGGCCGCAAGGTGCCCTATGTGGGGATCGCCCTGCTGGCCGGCGGCGGCCTGGCGTCGTTGTGCTGGTTCCTGTTCGTCGCGCCGGATCTCACCTGGCGCATCCTGGCGATGAATTTCGCATTCGGCGGCATCAGCCTTCTGGTTGCTGCCGAACTGCGCCCGGTGCGCAACAACGGCCCGACCGAAAAAATCCTGTTCGTGCTGTCGCTGCTGTCGGGCGTCAATTTCTTCGTGCGCACCCTTGCCGTCGTCATCGCGCATGGGTCCTTCGCCAGCTATGACGGGTTCTATGGCTCGTCCTACTGGACGACGGCGCTGCTGTCGCACGCGCTGCTCTCGCTGCTCATCGCGCTGTGCCTGTTTTCCGCCGCGGCACTCGACGTGTTGAAGGCATTGAAGACCGAGACCTATACCGACCCCCTGTCGGGCCTGCTCAACCGGCGTGGCTTCGAGGAACGCGGCATGCTGCTCTTGCAGCACTGCGCCTCGGCCCGGTTCCCGGTCGCGCTGGTGCTGGCTGACCTCGATCACTTCAAGGCGCTCAACGATGTGCATGGACATGGCGCGGGCGATCGGGTGATCGCCGACTTCGCCGCCAAGCTTCGGTCGGCGGCCGGCGCGCGCGGTGTTGCCGGGCGTATCGGCGGCGAGGAATTCGCGGTGCTGCTGCCACTCAGCGATCTTGCCGCGGCCCGGCTGTTCGCCGAGGCGGTGCGCACCGTCTATTCGGCCGGCCATGTCGACGGACTTCCCCAGGGAACGAGGGTGACGGCAAGCTTCGGCGTGGCGGCCCGCAGCGGGGGCGAGGCGCTGGAGCCGCTGATGCGCCGTGCCGACGATGCGCTCTACAAAGCCAAGAAGAACGGCCGCGACAGTGTACGCCTGTCCTATGAGCGGCCGGAAACGGCGTTCCTGCCGGAGCCGTTCAAGACCGGCTGAATCTGCCCGGACGGGACAGCGTTAACGTCTTCTTCGCCCGTCGATGATTAGCTGTCGGCGCGGGTGCGGGAGAACATGAGCGGCGCTAACTTCATCCTGTTGATCAATCTGTCGGTTGCCGGCCTGCTGGCGGCATCCTTCATGGCGGTCGCCTTCCATGATGTCGGCCGCGCGCCGGCGCGCTGGCTGGCATTTGGCTATCTGCTGGGCATGGCCTATTCGGCCATCGAATTCTCCATTCCCGCTTTCTCCGACGCGCGGCTCCCGGTCGTGGCCGCCTTCGCGGTTTTCCTTGCCGCCACCATTGCGTTCAATGGCGGGCTTGCCCGCAAATACGGCGTGGCACTGCCCTGGAAGCCGATGCTGTTGTTCCTGTTGACCACCACCATAGCTGTGTATTTCGTGCAGGATCTGCCCCGCCAGTCGCTGATCCGCATCATGGCTTACCAGCTTCCCTATGCGGTCATGCAGTTTGTCGGGCTGGCCATTGTCTGGTCATCGAGGCAAAAGCTTGCCCGTCTCGATCGCATGTTGATGGCCGTGCTGGCGGCGAGCGGTCTGCAGTTTGCCTCCAAACCGTTCATCGCGCATGCGCTTGGTGGCTGGGGCGCCAATCCGCAGGCCTACCTGCAAAGCAACTACGCGCTGGTGTCGCAATCGCTCGGCACTGTCTTTGCGCTGGCGCTGGCGCTGCTGATGCTGGCCATCCTGGTTCGCGACGTGCTTGCCGAAGTGACGTCGAAGTCGGAGACGGACACGCTTTCGCGCCTGCTCAACCGCGGCGGCTTCACCCGGCATGCCGAGCTGGCGGTGCTTGGCGCGATGCGGCAAGGCGTGCCGGTCGCACTGGTCATCGCCGATCTCGATCATTTCAAGAGCGTCAACGACAGCTTCGGCCATGCGTCAGGCGACCGGGTGATCGAGACTTTTGCAGGCTTCCTGCGCGAAGCTGCAGCCGCGCATCACGTTGCCGGCCGGATTGGCGGCGAGGAGTTCGCCATCATCCTGCCGGGAACCAACCTTGCCGCGGCGCGGCTGTTCGCCGAGGGCACGCGCAGTGCCTTCGGCGCGCTGCCCATCGACGGGCTGCCGGCCGACAACCGCTGCACCGCGAGCTTCGGCGTCGCCGAACTTCATCCAAGCGAAGACTTTGCCGATCTGATGCGGCGCGCCGACCAGGCGCTCTATCAGGCGAAGAATGCCGGGCGCGATTGCGTGCGCGTCTCCGCCGGACCGGCTGGCAACTGGTTGTCAGCCGGTATCGAGGCTAGCGGCAGGGGCTGAGTTCGGGCATCTCGCCGTCGGAGAGACCGTACATATAGGAGCGGCCCTTCACCAGCACCGGCGGCCGATAGCAATCGCTGTATCCGGTGATTTCGTCGGCTTCGTTCTCGTAGATCACCTTGGGCTGGCCGGCGCTGGTGTAGTCGGAGAGCTGCTTGGCCAGCCTGCCTTCGCCAACGATGATGCGCTTGTAGCCGGCGGCGCTGTCGATAACGAGATTGCCGAAGGAATCAGCGTAGACACGATCCTGATGCCGGGCGCCTGCGAGCGCGGGCGCTGCAAGGCCAACGACCGAGGCCGCTACGATGAGCACCGCAAGGCGCGATCTGCCTGAATTCGAACGCATGGCGTCCTCCGTGTCTTGAGGGAAAGCCTCCTCGAATCAGAAATTAACGTTTTCTTAACCTTTGTTAAGAGGCCGGCGCGTTTGGCGGCGACGTCTCGGTAAACATGGTTAATATTCGTTAATATCCGACTGGATGGAAAACCCGGTGGTCATCATTCGGCCATGCTTGGCCGCACCATCGCGGCTGGTGTCCGTCTCGGCGTCGGGATGACCTTGATCTTGGCAGAGCATCGCGGCTGGTTTGCTGCGCGGGAGGACAGCATATGGCACTACGCCGGCCGATTTGGGCGTCCGTTTTCCCGTTGCTCGGTGTCGTCGCTGGCTGTGTGCCACAGGACGGCGCGCCGAAGGCGGCCAATATCGTCGTCGTCTCACCTGCGCCGGCTCAGCAGTCCGTCGCAGCCGCGGCGCCTCCGGCAGCTTCAACCAAGATCATCACCGACCTTACCGCGCCGCGATCCGGCATAGGCACGGCCACTTACAGATGCGGCAACAACGGTATGATCTCCATCCAAAATCTAGGCACGTCGTTGCGTGTGGTCGGGTCCGACGGCGCGACGGAGGAGTTTGCGGCGTCGCCCGCCAACCAGAGCAGCCGCTACCAGGCGGCCACGCATGACGCAATCGTGATCGACGGACGCGAGGCGCTGGTGATGAAGAAGGGGTCGACGCCGCAGACCTGCAAACGCTAGGGCTAATCTCAACACCGCCGGGCCCTTGGGCCAGACATGTTGCACTGCAGCGATATCGAGCCGGCTTCGGGCCTCCCGGCCTAATCGATTGAAGCCTAAGCCGGCCTTTTAGTCAGACTAAATTACGTTTTCGAAACGGTTTTCTGGCTTTGACGCGGTGCAAAAAGAGCATTAGAAACCGGCTGTCCGAAGTCGCAACCGGAAGCGGCAATGCCGCATTTCCACCTGAGGCTCCAGAGAGACGCCGAACTGGGGGAGCCATGAGCAAATCACCAGCCACCCGCGAATTTGCCAGACGTGAACGGCCGATTTCGCCGCACCTCACCGTGTACCGGCCGCCGATCACCATGACGATGTCGATCATTCACCGCATCACCGGTGGGGCGCTGTATTTCGGCACGCTGCTGGTCGCCCTGTGGCTGATGGCGGCGGCCAGCTCGCAGGCGACTTTCGATTGGGCCAATTGGGCCTTCGGCACCTGGCTCGGCCGGCTCATCCTGTTCGGCTACACCTGGGCGCTGATGCACCATATGCTGGGTGGCGTGCGCCATCTGGTCTGGGACACCGGCGCCGGCCTCGAGAAGCATACCGCCTCGAAGATCGCCTGGGCGACGCTGGCCGGCTCGATCCTGCTCACGCTGCTGATCTGGATCGCCGGCTATATGGCGCGGGGAGCCTGACCATGAGCGGCAAAAACACCGACATGCGCACGCCGCTGGCGAGGGTCCGCGGCCTCGGCTCCGCCCGCGAGGGCACCGGGCATTTCTGGCGCCAGCGCCTGACCGCGATCGCCAACATCCCGCTGATCCTGTTCTTCGTCGGCTTCCTGATCGCGCTCAACGGCGCCGACTACGCACGTGTGCGGGCAGCTCTTGCCAACCCGTTCGTCGCGCTGGTGATGGCCCTGGTGCTTATTTCCGGGCTTACCCATATGCGGCTCGGCATGCAGGTGATCATCGAGGATTACGTGCATGGCGAAGGCATGAAGCTGGCGCTGATCGCGCTCAATACATTTTTCACCATAGCGGTCGGCGTCGCCTCGATCTTCGCCCTGCTCAAGCTGGCATTCGGAGGCTGAGTTGGCCAAGGACGCGAAACAAGCCAACACGGCAGGCTATACCTTTGTCGACCACAAGTTCGACGTGGTGGTCGTTGGCGCCGGCGGCGCCGGCCTGCGCGCCACGCTCGGCATGGCCGAACAGGGCCTGCGCACCGCCTGCATCAGCAAGGTGTTCCCGACCCGCTCGCACACGGTGGCGGCGCAAGGCGGCATTGCCGCCTCGCTGTCCAACATGGGTCCCGATTCCTGGCAGTGGCACATGTACGACACCGTCAAGGGCTCGGACTGGCTGGGCGATGTCGACGCCATGGAATATCTGGTGCGCGAAGCGCCGGCCGCGGTCTACGAGCTCGAACATTATGGCGTGCCGTTTTCGCGCACCGAAGAGGGCAAGATCTACCAGCGGCCGTTCGGCGGCCACATGATGAACTATGGCGAAGGCCCGCCGGTGCAGCGCACCTGTGCCGCCGCCGACCGCACCGGCCATGCCATCCTGCACACGCTTTACGGCCAGTCGCTGAAGAACAACGCGCAGTTCTTCATCGAGTATTTCGCGCTCGACCTGATCATGGAGCCGGACGGCACCTGCACCGGCGTTCTCGCCTGGAACCTGGATGACGGCACCATCCACCGCTTCTCGGCCAAGATGGTGGTGCTGGCGACCGGCGGCTATGGCCGCACCTATTTCTCGGCCACCTCGGCGCACACCTGCACCGGCGACGGCGGCGGCATGGCCGCGCGTGCCGGCTTTCCGCTGCAGGACATGGAGTTCGTGCAATTCCACCCGACCGGCATCTATGGCGCCGGCTGCCTGATCACCGAGGGTGCGCGCGGCGAGGGCGGTTATCTCGTCAATTCCGAGGGCGAGCGCTTCATGGAGCGCTATGCGCCGTCAGCCAAGGACCTTGCCTCGCGCGACGTCGTCTCGCGCTGCATGACGCTGGAAATCCGTGAGGGTCGCGGCGTCGGCAAGAACAAGGACCACATCTTCCTGCATCTCGACCATCTCGATCCCGCCGTCCTGCATGAGCGGCTGCCGGGCATTTCGGAATCGGCCAAGATCTTTGCCGGTGTCGACCTGACCAAGGAGCCGATTCCGGTGCTGCCCACGGTCCACTACAATATGGGCGGCGTGCCGACCAATTACTGGGGCGAGGTGCTCAATCCGACGGCGATCAATCCAGACCAGGTGTCGCCCGGATTGATGGCTGTCGGCGAAGCCGGCTGCGCCTCAGTGCATGGTGCCAATCGGCTCGGTTCGAATTCGCTGATCGATCTTGTGGTGTTCGGCCGCGCGGCCGCGATCCGCGCCGGCCAGGTCATCGACCGCAAGTCGGCGATCCCTTCGCCCAACGAAGCCTCGGTCGAAAAGATCATGGACCGCTTCGACCGGCTGCGCCACGCCAATGGCTCGACGCCGACGGCCAGCTTGCGTGAAAAGATGCAGAAGGCGATGCAGGAAGACGCGGCCGTATTCCGCACGCAGGAGTCCCTCGAAAGCGGCTGCAAGCGCGTTTCGCAGATCTGGGGCGAGTTGAAGGACATCAAAGTGTCCGACCGCTCGATGATCTGGAACTCCGATCTGGTCGAGACGCTGGAGCTGGAAAACCTGATGGCCAATGCCATCACCACGGTCTACAGCGCCGAGGCGCGCAAGGAGAGCCGTGGCGCACACGCACGCGAGGACTTTTCGGCGCGCGACGACGCTGTCTGGCGCAAGCACACGCTGGCCAGGCTCAGCGAAGACGGCAAGGTGACGCTCTCCTACCGGCCGGTGCACACCGAGCCGCAGCTGGCTGAAAAGGACGGCGGCATCAGCCTCGCCAAGATCGCGCCCAAGGCCCGGGTGTATTGAGGATCGAACATGGTTGAACTCACGCTCCCCAAGAACTCGAAGATCCAGCAGGGCAAGACCTGGCCGAAGCCGGAGGGCGCCACCAATCTGCGGGAATACCGCATCTACCGCTGGTCGCCGGACGATGACGAGAACCCGCGCATCGACACCTATTTCGTCGACATGGACGATTGCGGGCCGATGGTGCTCGACGCGCTGCTGTGGATCAAGAACAAGATCGACCCGACGCTGACCTTGCGGCGTTCCTGCCGCGAAGGCATTTGCGGCTCCTGCGCCATGAACATCGACGGTTCCAACACGCTCGCCTGCACCAAGGGCTGCGACGACATTTCCGGCGCGGTAAAAGTCTACCCGCTGCCGCATATGCAGGTGGTAAAGGATCTTGTGCCCGACCTCACCAATTTCTATGCCCAGCATGCCTCGATCCAGCCTTGGCTGAAGACGGTGTCGCCGGAGCCGGCCAAGGAGTGGCTGCAGAGCCATGAGGACCGCGAGAAACTCGACGGGCTCTACGAATGCATATTGTGCGCCTGCTGCTCGACCTCGTGCCCGAGCTACTGGTGGAACGGCGACCGCTATCTCGGCCCGGCAACGCTTCTGCAGGCCTATCGCTGGCTGATCGATAGCCGCGACGAGGCCACCGGCGAGCGGCTCGACAACCTCGAAGACCCGTTCCGGCTCTATCGCTGCCACACCATCATGAACTGCGCGCAGACCTGCCCCAAGGGCCTCAACCCGGCCAAGGCGATCGCCGAGATCAAGAAGATGATGGTGGAGAGAAGGGTCTAGGCGGAGCGGATTTGCTGCAAACCTCGGATGTAGCGATCCGTAGCGCCCCCTCTGCCTGCCGGACATCTCCCCCACGTGGGGGGAGATTGGCTGTCATCGCGGCTTTAGCCAATCTCAAAGGTTGAAGGATGACGCGCGCTCGGCGAAGCTGGCGATCTCCCCCCACGTGGGGGAGATGTCCCGCAGGACAGAGGGGGGCGCTGTCCCGCCGGCCTCAGAAAGGATTTAGTCCAATGAGCGACGATCTTCCCATCCTCTCTCCCAGCGAAGCCCGGATCCTCGGCTGCCTGATCGAGAAGAAAGAGCTGACGCCGGATGTCTATCCGCTGACGCTCAACGCAGCACTGGCCGCCGCCAACCAGAAGACGGCGCGCGAGCCGGTGATGGCACTGGAGCAGACCGAGGTGCACCGGGGGCTGAAGCTGCTTGAACAAAAGGGACTGGTGCGGCAGATGTTCGGCTCGCGCGTCGAGCGCTACGAGCACCAGATGGCGCAGCGCTTCTCGCTGACCACGCCGCAGACTGCTTTGATCGGCCTGCTGTTGCTGCGCGGGCCGCAGACGGCCCATGAACTGCTGGCGCGCGGCGAGCGCATGGCGCGGTTCTCGTCGATCGAAGATCTGCGCGCCGAACTCGACATGCTGATCGGACGTCGGCCGCCACTCATCCAGGAAATCCCGCGCGGACCAGGCCAGCGCGAGGACCGCTACGTTCATCTCCTCAGCGGCCCGGTGGACGTTGCCGCCCTTTCGGTGCAGCGAAGTGCATCGGCCCTGCCTGCTTCCGACCTGGAGGCGCGGTTGGAGGCATTGGAGCAGGAAATCGCCGCACTGCGCGCTCGCCTGGACGCGCTGGGAGCATAGGCCGGCGCGCGCCTGGGTGTTCGCGCCGGGTCTTACACGGATGCAGCGCTTTCAGCCGAGCCGGGCATCAAGCGATACGTTTATGGCGCCGAGCGCCTTCGAGACCGGGCATCCGGCCTTGGCCTTCTCGGCCAGCTCGGTGAATTTCGCCGCATCGATGCCGGGCACCTTGCCGACCACGGTGAGGGCGCTGCCGGTGATCCCGGTGCCTGGAACCAGCGTCACCACGGCCTTGGCGTCGAGTTCGGTGGCAGGCGTGCCGTTCTCGGCCAGGAAATGCGAGAACTGCATGGCAAAGCAGCCCGCATGCGCCGCGGCGATCAGTTCTTCCGGGTTGGTGCCGGATTTGCCGCTCTCGTCCTCGAAGCGCGCCTTGAACGAATAGGGCGTGCCCTTCAAGGTTCCGCTCTGGGTGTCGAGCGTGCCCGTGCCCTCTTTCAGATTGCCTTTCCAGACGGCGTTTGCGGTGCGGTCCATGAATTCCTCCTTGGTTGTCGTGGTTGGGGTTCGTTGTCGAGGCCGAGCCGGCGTCCGGTCAACTATAGCGCGCTCGGACGCGAAGGCCACTGCGCTCTTTGAACCACCGCACCGTGCCGGCACCGGTGGCCAGATTTTTCCGAAAATGCCGGTTCAGAAATGTCGACTTTGATCTGCTTCGCCCGTCCTGCGGATGGCCACCACGGATTTGTGGCCGGATGGAGGTCCACATGGACAATATGTTTTTTGCATCGTGGAAAGGTGCAGGCTGCGGGGCCGGGCGACGAGAAGAAGACTTCTGGCTGCGTCCGCCGGCGTCCGGCTTTGGCCGGCTTCTGGCGGCGGTTGCCGTCATCGGCATCGCGGCATGCCTGCTCGATCATGCGGCGGCGGTCAGTGGCAACACCGATGCCGTCGTCGGCGCATCCTATGGTTCACAGCGGCAAGGGGGCTGGAAATGAAATATGTCTGCCTGGTTTATGGTGAGGAAAAGGATCTTCATGCGCTGACCCCGGCAAGGTCGGCCAAGCTCGACGCCGATTCGCTGGCCTACGACCGGGCGCTGGAGGAGAGCGGCCTGCTGATCGTCGCGCAGGCGCTGCAATCGGTGAAAACAGCCAAAACCGTGCGGCGGCGTCAGGGCAAGCGGCTGGTTATCGACGGGCCGTTCGCCGAGACCAAGGAGCAATTGCTTGGTTTCGTCATGATCGAGGCCGGAGATCTCGAAGCGGCGCTGGACATTGCCGCTGGTATTCCACTGGCCGAACTCGGCACGATCGAGGTCCGGGCGATCTACGACATACCGGGGTCATAGAGCCCTGCCAGCGTTGTGGCTGCTTCGAAAACCAGAGCGTCGGGCTGAGCGTTCGGGCTTCGGTTCCGTGCGCAACTTTTGCGTGTTGAAGCAAGGCGAGAGTTCTCCTATCGTCGCCGGGGTTCTTGGGGATTTCGACATGCCTTTCCTGATTGCTATCCTTGGCGTGTTAGGCGCGGCGGCGTTCTGGTGGTACCGGATGAAGGCCATGAACGAGGCCGCGCGTGACGTTGCCGATGTCATTGGCCGGGTTCAGGGCTCGGTACGCCGCAAGAAGCTGCGCAAGCAGGCGGCGCTGTCGCCGCTGACGGCGATCGATGATCCAGTCGTAGCGGCGGCTACGCTGATCACATCAATCGTCTCCGAGGATGGGCCCATCCTGCCGCAGCGCGAGGCCGTCATCCGCGCGGTGATTTCCGAGATCGCCGACAAGAAGAAGACCGACGAGGCGGTGATCTATGCCAAATGGGCGGCGGCGCAAGTCGACGACGCCACCGTTGTCATCGACAAGCTGGCGCCGTTTCTACGCGAACGTCTCGATGTCGCCGAGCGAAACGATCTGCTGCAGATGGTCAACCGCGCCGCCCAGGGCGGCGAGAAACGCCTCGAAATATCCGACCAGAGGATATTGCGGCTGCGGCAGAAGCTGGGTTTCGAGGTCAACTGAGCGCCTACCTTGGGCGATTGGCGGAAACGCCATCGCTTTCGTCATCCTGGGGTCTTCGCTCCGCTTCGCGTCGCTGCGCCCAAGGATGACGACGTTGGGGGGGCGCTGAATCGATCAGATCGCCTCGCCCTTCAATAGCCGCGGCGTGCTGGCGGACAGTCCCGACGCCTGCCGGATAAAAAAATCCTTCAGGCGCGGCATGCGTTCGACGAGACCGAGGCCGATGTCGCGGACGGTGCGCAGCGGGCCGATATCGTTGGAAAACAGCCGGTTCAGCGCGTCCGTGGTGACACCCATCTGCACCGTGTCGAAGCGGCGCCACTGCTGGTAGCGCTCGAGCACGTCGAGCGCGCCGATGTCCCGGCCGAGCCGGTCGGCCTCGACGATCACCTCGGCAAGGGCCGCGACATCCTTGAAGCCGAGATTGAGGCCCTGGCCGGCGATCGGGTGGATGCCGTGGGCGGCATCGCCGGCGAGCGCGATGCGGGGTGCGACGAAGGCGCGCGCAATGGTCAGGCCGAGCGGCCAGGCGCGCGGCTTGTCGGCAACGCGGATCTCGCCAAGCTTCAGGCCAAAGCGCTGTTCGAGTTCGTGTTCGAAGAGGAGATCGTCACCGGCCACCAGCTTCTCGGCGTCGGGCGTACGCTCGACCCAGACGATCGACGATCGGTTGGTGCCGTCCTCGCCGGGCTTGAGCGGCAATGTGGCGAAGGGGCCGGCCGGCAGGAAATGCTCTTCGGCGCGACCGTTATGCGGGCGTTCATGCGCCACGGTGCAGACGATGCCCGACTGGCCATATTCCCACTTCACCGTCTTGATGCCGGCCATGTCGCGCAGCTTCGAGTTGACGCCGTCGGCGGCGACCAGCAACCGGGCCTTCAGGGTCGCGCCGTCGGCAAGGTGAACGGTGATGCCGGCGCCGTTGGTCTCGAACCCCTGCACGGCGACGCCTTCGATGATGTCGATGCCGAGTTTTTCGGCACGGGCCCGCAAGGCGCCGTTCAGCACCCTGTTGGCGACCATATGCGCAAAAGGCTCGCCCGGCGCCACTTCGCCGTCGAAGGTCAGGAAGACCGGACGCACCGGATCGGCGGTGCGCGAATCGGTGATGATCATCTCGGTGATCGCCTGCGCCTGGGGCACGATCTCGGCCCACACGCCGAGCTGGTCGAGCATGCGGCAGGCGGCGGCGGCAATGGCCGAGGCGCGGCCATCCCTTTGCCAGGCGCCAGCAGGTGCGGCATCGACGAGAGCGATGGCGAGACCCGGTCGCGCCTGCTTCAGCGATACGGCGGCGGCCAGGCCGACATAGCCGGCGCCGGCGACCAGGACATCGAGCCCAGATCTTGTTTTCGCGTTTGCCCCGGTTTTCGTGTCCGCCTTGCGTTCCATCATCTTCGCTCCTGCGCGCCGCCGGGTCCTGCACCCTTGACTGCCTGTCCGTCCTGTCGGAAACCGCCATAACACTTCTGCGGTGAGGGCGCGAAATATGACGGCAGCTATGGACGAGCTTCTCGGCATTCTCGACCTCGAGAAGCTGGAACACAATCTGTATCGTGGTCGCAGCCCGCTGCTCGACTGGCAGCGCGTGTTCGGCGGCCAGACCATCGCCCAGGCGCTCGTGGCGGCGCAGCGGACAGTGGATCCCGATCGGTACGTGCATTCGCTGCACGGCTATTTCATGCGGCCCGGCGACACCAAGGTGCCGATCGTCTACGAGGTCGACCGTATTCGCGACGGCGGCTCCTTCACCACGCGGCGCGTGGTGGCGGTCCAGCACGGCCAGGCGATCTTTTCGCTCGAAGCCTCGTTCCAGCAGGACGAGGTCGGTCTCGAGCACCAGGTGCCGATGCCGCAGGACGTTCCGGGGCCGGACACATTGCTGTCGCAACGCGAATTGCTGGGCAAATTCGGCGAGGCGGTGCCCGATGGCATCAAACGCTACTGGGAGCGCGACCGGCCGATCGAGATGAAACCGGTGATGCTGAAGCATTACACCAGCCGCGAAAAGCTGGAGCCGAAGCAGAATATCTGGATCCGCACCACCGGTCCGGTGCCGGCGGACCGCGCCATCCAGGCGGCGGTGCTCGCCTATCTCTCCGACATGACGCTGCTCGACACATCGACCTTCGCGCATGGCCGCGCCATTTTCGATCGCGATATCCAGGCGGCGAGCCTCGACCACGCCATGTGGTTTCATCGCAGCCATGCGCTCGACGACTGGATGCTCTATACGCAGGACAGCCCGTCGACACAGGGGTCGCGCGGCTTTACACGCGGGTCGCTATTTGCCCGCGACGGCACGCTGATCGCCTCGGTTGCGCAGGAAGGGCTGATCCGGCTTAAGCGACCGCCTGCAGAGTAGGCATTTTCCAAAAATTGCCTAACTTTTAAGCAGATGCACCGCCGCAGCTGTGGGCAGGTTGCGTCGGTGCGCTCCCGAAACTGTTTGCTTACAATGGGTTAACACCCTGCTTCGGCACTTGGCACGGAGCTTGAATCCTTGTGGGCACTCTCCGGCTCTTTGGGATCGGTGAAGGTGTGCAAACGCGGGGGACCGCAACAGCAAAGGGTGAAACCTTATGAAAATCGTGATGGCAATCATCAAGCCGTTCAAGCTCGACGAGGTACGCGAAGCGCTTACCGCCGTCGGCATCCAGGGCCTGACCGTCACCGAAGTCAAAGGCTACGGGCGTCAGAAAGGGCATACGGAGATCTATCGCGGGGCGGAATACGCGGTCAGCTTCCTGCCGAAGATCAAGATCGAAGTCGCGGTCAGCGCCGACATGGTCGACAAGGCCGTCGAAGCCATCACCGCCGCCGCCAAGACCGGCCAGATCGGCGACGGCAAGATCTTCGTTTTCGGCATCGATCAGGCGGTGCGCATCCGCACCGGCGAAACAGACACCGACGCGCTCTGAGCGGCGATCACGTATTCCAATGGAGAGTTCAATGAATATTCCTTCCACCTTGAAGTCAGTGGCGCGCTCCGCGCTGCTGGGCTCGTTCGCACTCGGAGCATTGGGCACGGTCGCCGCATTCGCGCAGGAAGCGGCTCCCGCCGCGGCTGCAGCAGCGCCAGCTTTCACCGTCGACAAGGGCGACACCACGTGGATGATGATTTCCACCGTTCTGGTGCTGTTGATGACGGTTCCCGGCCTTGCGCTTTTCTACGGCGGCCTGGTTCGCAGCAAGAACATGCTGTCGGTGCTGATGCAGGTCTTTACCATCACCAGCGTGGTCATGATCATCTGGGTTTTCTACGGCTACAGCCTCGCCTTCACCCCGGGCAACGCCTTCGTCGGCGGCCTTTCCAAGATGTTTCTCTCCGGCGTCGATGTGACGACCCTGTCGGAAACCTTTACCAAGGGTGTCGCCATTCCTGAACTGGTGTTCGTCGTCTTCCAGATGACCTTCGCCTGCATCACGCCGGCCCTGATCGTCGGCGCCTTCGCCGAACGCGTCAAATTCTCCGCTTTGATCCTTTTCGTGATCCTGTGGGTCACTTTCATCTACTTCCCGATCGCTCATATGGTCTGGTTCTGGGGCGGCCCGAGCGCTTATAGCGATCCGACCGGCCTCATCTTCAGCTTCGGCGCCATCGACTTCGCCGGCGGCACGGTCGTTCACATCAATGCGGGCATTGCCGGCCTCGTCGGCGCGCTCATGATCGGCAAGCGCAGCGGCTACAAGAAGGACCTCATGGCGCCGCACTCGATGACGCTGACCATGGTCGGTGCTTCGCTGCTGTGGGTCGGCTGGTTTGGCTTCAACGCCGGTTCGAACCTTGAAGCGAACGCCTATGCGGTGCTGGCCATGATCAATACCTTCGTCGCCACGGCGGCGGCGGCGGTCACCTGGATCGTGCTTGAATCGCTGCTGCGCGGCAAAGCCTCCATGCTTGGTGCTGTTTCGGGTGCGGTGACCGGCCTCGTCGCCGTCACGCCCGCTGCCGGCTTTGCCGGCCCGATGGGCGCCATCGTGCTCGGCATCGTCGCCACCTTCGTCTGCTACTTCTTCGTCTCGGTGGTGAAGAACGCGTTCGACTACGACGACAGCCTTGATGTCTTCGGCGTCCACTGCATCGGCGGCATCATCGGCGCGCTCGGCACAGGCATCCTGGTCAATCCTGCCCTCGGTGGCGCCGGCATTGTCGACTATTCGACGGCCGACTTTGCTGCCGGCTATGCCGGCACGGCCACCCAGCTCCTGGCGCAGGCCAAGGGTGTCCTGGTGACCCTGCTGTGGTCGGGTATCGGCAGCGCCATCCTCTACAAGATCGTCGACCTGATCATCGGCCTGCGTCCGACAGCCGACGCAGAGCGCGAAGGCCTCGACCTCACCTCGCATGGCGAAGCGGCCTATCACTCGTAAGCCCTGTGCGAGGCGGCCTCGGCCGCCTCGTATTCTCCCATCCCGTCGTGACGCTCCCGAAAGGAGTTCACGCATTGAGGCCCGGATCACCTCCGGGCCTCTTTTTTTGGCAAGCCATTCCGGCAATGGGCGGCTTCACGCAATCACGTTCGGGTGATCAGGTTTTTTGAGGAAACAAAGACCGCTCTGGTTCCGAACAGTGGAGGCGATCGTCGTTCTGACGCTCGTGCCAACAACAGGGAAGGAAACCATCTCATGAACCTCAAGAACATCTGCCTCGGAGCGCTTGCGCTTTCCATGATAGGCGGCGTGGCTTTTGCCGGTGCTCTGGATGAGCCCGACAACATGGCGCCGTTCTTCACGGACTCCGGCATGAAAACCATGAAGCCGATGGCGGATTTCAAGACAGCCTTCATGGCCATGCCGATGGAAAAGCAGGAAGCGATGAAGAAGGAATGCCAGGATGCGGCGATGAGCAAGCCGCATGCGGAATTCTGCGCCAATGTGCAGGCGCTCGGCGGCGCCAACTGATTTGCCGCGATCGGGCCGAGACCCGATCTTTGTTCCAGACGACCAATGGCGGGCTGCCAGCCCGCCATTGTGTCGTTCGATGGAAGCTCCATCGGCCCGTCGTCCATCATTGCCTCGAGCGGCTCAACCGGCAGTAACGAGGTTTGATCATCTCAACCTCTTATAGTTAATGCGCCCTTAACCTTCCCACCGATAGTCTGAGACCCGAATCTGCCGGAGTGCGCCACGCACCCGGCGAGACCATGACAGACGGGGAAGAGCATGCGTTCAGGGGCTTCAGCACCGCTCGCGCTGACCGATACGGGGCACGGCATCCAGGCGTTCGCGCGGCGTCAGGTCGGGCGGCTGGTCGGCGTCGGCCTGTTCGCGCTGGCCGCCTTTGGCGTTGCCAGCCTTGCCACCTGGAATGTCGCCGATCCGAGTTTCTCCCACGCGACGAACAACACCGTCACCAACGCCATGGGCTATGCGGGTGCCGTGTTCTCCGACCTCGCCATGCAGTTCTTCGGCCTCGCCGCCGTCGCCGCCCTGGTTCCGACGGTCATCTGGGGCTTCCTGCTGTTTTCCGCGCGCGGTGTCGACAGGCTGCCCAAACGCGGGCTGTCCTGGTTCGGCTTCGCGCTGCTGGCCGCTGCGATGGTCGGCTGCGTTGTGCCGCCCAAGACCTGGCCGCTGCCCACGGGCCTCGGCGGTGTGTTTGGCGACATGGTGCTGAAGATCCCCGGCGTCGTCATCGGCGGCTATCCGACCGGGCTGATCGCCAGCATCATCGCCATCCTGCTGGCCGCACCCGCGCTGTGGCTCTTTGCCCATGGCTCGGCGCTGATCGGACGCAAGAACGGCTTCGCCGTCATGGAGGACGAGCCCGCCGTTGATCCGCGCGAGGACGACCTTTTGTTCGACAATGACGAGGACGAAGGCGACGAGGGTATCCTGGCGCTCGGCGCCATCACCCATTGGTGGCTGTCGCTGCGCGCGTGGATGCACCGCCGTGCCTTGCGCCGCAGGCAGGAGCGGGACGAGTACGAGCCGGAGATGGAGCAGCGCTCCACAGCCTGGCGGCGCGCCGCCGAACGGGTCGAATCGGCGGAGTTTGCCGAGCAGCGGATGAGCCAGGATGGCCGCGCCCGCGTCGAACCCGAATTCTTCGCCGCCATGGTCAATGACCGCAGCGCCTCGCTCGACCCCGACGATGCCGATATCTTCGAAACCGACGACGACATGGATTTCGAGCAGGACGAGCCCGTCAGCCAGCGGCGCGGCGCGCCGACCGCCAAGGTGCAGCCGTTCCGCTCCGATGCCGCCACCCGCGTCGAGGCGCCGGCGGCGCGCCCCGTGCCCGGCGCCCGTGTGCAGCGCGAGGCGCAAACATCGCTGATCGGCTCGGAAAAATTCGAAATGCCGTCGCTGCACTTCCTCTCCGAACCGAAGAACGTGGTGCGCGACGCCAGCCTGTCCAAGGACGCGCTGGAACAGAACGCCCGCCTGCTCGAAGGCGTGCTGGAGGATTTCGGCGTCAAGGGCGAGATCATCGCCGTCCGTCCGGGCCCGGTGGTCACCCTCTATGAGCTCGAACCGGCGCCCGGCATCAAATCGTCACGCGTCATCGGCCTGTCCGACGACATCGCCCGCTCGATGAGCGCCATCGCCTGCCGCGTCGCGGTGGTGCCAGGCCGCAACGCCATCGGCATCGAACTGCCGAACGCCAAGCGCGAGACCGTATATCTGCGCGAGATTCTGGCCAGCCGCGATTTCGAGACGACGAAGGCCAAGCTGGCGCTGGCGCTGGGCAAGACCATCAATGGCGAGGCGGTCATCGTCGACATTGCCAAGATGCCGCACGTGCTTGTCGCCGGCACCACCGGCTCGGGCAAGTCGGTCGCCATCAACACCATGATCCTGTCGCTGCTCTACCGGCTGACGCCGCAGGACTGCCGGCTGATCATGATCGACCCGAAAATGCTGGAACTCTCGGTCTATGACGGCATCCCGCATCTGCTCACGCCCGTCGTCACCGATCCGAAAAAGGCCGTGGTGGCGCTGAAATG
The DNA here is from genome assembly GCF_040322895.1 of Mesorhizobium sp. M0088. NCBI lineage: Bacteria > Pseudomonadati > Pseudomonadota > Alphaproteobacteria > Hyphomicrobiales > Phyllobacteriaceae > Mesorhizobium > Mesorhizobium sp. M0088. The sequence goes on along the minus strand of NZ_JAMYUI010000012.1, from coordinate 53,701 downwards.
GACCGTGCGCGAGATGGAGGACCGCTACCGCAAGATGTCCAAGGTCGGCGTGCGCAACATCGACGGCTTCAACGCCCGCGTCAGCCAGGCGGACAAGAAGGGCGAGAAGATCTCACGCACCGTGCAGACCGGCTTCGACCGCCAGACCGGCGAGGCGATCTACGAGACCGAGAACCTCGATCTCGAGCCGATGCCCTATATCGTCGTCATCATCGACGAGATGGCCGACCTGATGATGGTCGCCGGCAAGGACATCGAAGGCGCCGTGCAGCGCCTGGCGCAGATGGCGCGCGCCGCCGGCATCCATGTCATCATGGCGACGCAGCGGCCGTCGGTCGACGTCATCACCGGCACCATCAAGGCCAATTTCCCGACCCGCATCTCCTTCCAGGTGACGTCCAAGATCGACAGCCGCACCATTCTGGGCGAGCAGGGCGCCGAGCAGCTGCTCGGCATGGGCGACATGCTCTACATGGCCGGCGGCGGCCGCATCCAGCGCGTGCACGGCCCGTTCGTCGCCGATGAAGAGGTCGAGAAGATCGTCGCGCATCTGAAGCTGCAGGGCGTGCCGGAATATCTCGACGCCATCACCGAGGATGACGGCGAGGACGACGACGAGCCGTCGGGCAAGGGTGGGTCCGGCGGCGGCAACAGCAATTTCGAGGATTCCGACGATCCTTACGATCAGGCGGTCTCCGTGGTGCTGCGCGACGGCAAGGCCTCGACCAGCTATATCCAGCGCCGGCTGGGCATCGGCTACAACCGCGCCGCCTCGATCATCGAGAAGATGGAAAAGGAAGGTATCGTCGGCCCGGCCAACCATGCCGGCAAGCGCGAGATCCTGGTGCCGACCGAAGAGGACAAGTTCTGACTGGAAAGCCTGACCCTTGTGACATCCCGGTCCGGCAACCTTGAACCTTTCAAGGCGTTGAAGCGACCAAGGGACGCCTGACCCGCCAAATTTCAGCCTAACTGGGGGTCCAAGCACAGAACAACTCAGGAATCAGATGAGAGTGACCGACATGAAAAATGATCTTTCAGCGCTCAGCACATTTGCTCCATCCCGGCGTCAGTTGCTGGGCCTCGGCCTGGCGTTTGCGGGGGCGGCAGCCTTCAACGCGGTGCCCGGCTTCCAGGTGCTGGCTTCGGCGCAGGCGGCTGTGCCGGCTGCGGCGCAGAAGATCGCCGACCACTTTTCCTCGGTCAAATCGATGAGCGGCGAATTCGTGCAGTTCGGCCCCAAGGGCGAGCAGACCGGCGGCAAGTTCTTCCTCGAACGGCCAGGCAAGATCCGCTTCAACTATGACGGCTCTTCAAACTTCCGGGTGATTTCAGACGGCAAGTCGGTGGTCATCCTGAACAAGAGGCTCAACACGTCCGATCTCTATCCGCTGTCTAAGACGCCTCTGAAGCTGTTGCTCGACACCAGGATCGACCTCTCCGGCGACCGCGTCAAAAGCGTCAAGCAGGAGGATGACCTCACCACCATCCAGCTCGCCGACAAATCGGTGTTCGGCAATTCGAAGATCACCATGATGTTCGATCCGAAAACCTTCGATTTGCGGCAGTGGACGATCACCGACGCGCAGGGGAAGGATACGACGGTGATGATCTTCAACACCAAGGAAGGCGTCAGCTTCGCGCCGGATACTTTCGCCATCGACTACACGGCGAACCGCGAGCTCAACACCAACAAGGCGCGCTAACCCAGTTGTTATAGCTGTGGAAAGCACCGGGCCGCGCCTCGTCGGGCGTGGCCCGGCTTGTCTTTGCGGCCCGCGGCTGGCAATTTCTTGGACTGACTCCGTCAAAAGGCGTCTTCCCCGCCGGAACCCATCGGTTCTGGCCGGCTGCACGCTGTCCTGGATTGCCAATGCCCTTCTCCATCGCCACCTGGAACATCAACTCCGTTCGCCTGCGCATGCCGATCGTCGAGCGCCTGCTCGTCGAGCATGCGCCCGACGTGCTGTGCCTGCAGGAAACCAAGGTTCCCGACGAACTGTTTCCCGAAAAGGCTTTCCGCAAGCTCGGCTACGAGCACACCGCATTCCATGGCCAGAAGGGCTACCACGGCGTCGCGACGGTGGCGCGGCGGCCGATCGAGGTGGTCGAAAAGCGACGCTTTTGCGAAATCGAGGACAGCCGGCACCTCTCGGTCACGGTGCGGGCCGGCGGCAAGGCGATCCTGCTCCACAATTTCTACGTTCCGGCGGGCGGCGACGAACCGGATCCCGTCATCAACAGGAAGTTCAAGCACAAGCTCGACTTCGTTGCCGAGATGAATGCCATCCGGGCAGAACATGACGAGGTGTCCGGCTCGGTGCTGGTCGGCGACCTCAACATCGCCCCGCTCGAGCATGACGTCTGGTCGCACAAGCAATTGCTCAACGTGGTCAGCCACACGCCGGTCGAGACAGAAAATTTCGAGGCGATGCGGCGCGCCGGCAACTGGGTCGACCTGATGCGGCTCAACGTGCCGGATGAGCAGAAGCTCTACACTTGGTGGAGCTATCGCGCGCAGGATTGGGAGCTGTCCAATCGCGGCCGCCGCCTCGACCATGTCTGGTCGTCGCCGAACCTGGTGCCCAGCTTTTCCGGCTACGAGATCCTGCGTCCGGCGCGCGGCTGGGAGCGCCCGTCGGACCATGTGCCTGTGATCGCGCGGTTCGATCTGGACTAGCCTGCTCGAAGATGCGGGGCCTGCGGCAGTCAGTCGGTAGAGGTGGAGTCGGCTGGATCCACCCACGGACGGCCCAATCGTGTCACCATCGCCGCGTACCCAACGGCACCTGCCGCCCAAAGGAAGATGCCAAGCTCTTTGACGACGTCTTCGGCGATGGCGGCCGCAGAACCAGGGGTAGGAAACAGCTCTCCGAGCTGGTCGATGGATGCTGACATCGCGAGCAGGAAGCCTGCGGCCACAAAGACGATCGTGCCGTCGAATGTCTTTCGTCGCAGCCGAAAGAACCAGAACAACCCGGCGGCGGCGTAGACAATCATCGGAACGATCTCCGGTATCCCTACAATGGGCAGCACGTCCTCATGGATCAACAACAGGTCATCGAGGCCCAAGAACAGGGTAAGGCCGCCGAGAAACGTGCAATCCGATCGATGCGTGAGCAGGCCAGCAAACAGGGTCGCAGCGCCGGTGCCGATCCATAGCGAAGCACCCAGGGACGAAATCCACCCCGTATAGAAGCCGACTTCGGCGGCTGCAGATGGATCTCGATAAAAGATCCAGGCGTCCAGGCCACGAATTTGCGCGATGAACAGCGCGGCTAAGAGCATCGCAACATTAATCGCCGTCGCCGCCAGTACGACCAAGCGCCAGGCTATCGTCCATTCGCCGCCATGCTTGGTGCGCGACGCGTTGTTCTCTGGCATTTGTCTATTCTCATTGAGGCCTGAGAGGAACTCCATTCGAAAAGATTACGAGTGCTGACCTATGCCGAAGCCAGTGACCCGAGTACGATGGCCATTGTACCATGGCGTCGGTGTTCAGGTGAGGCCGGCCTGCAAGTGGCCGACCTGAATCCCAGTACACTTCGAAGCGCGATGAACTCAAATTCAAACGGCGCGCTTCAAGTCGTCATGCATGTCGTTGTCGCGAAATTGCTGCGCTGACAGGCCTGCGAGATACGGCAGATGGGGATGGTCGCGGTGGCGCGTCGCCAGCATCCGTTGCGCCGCTTCGATGATTGTCGACGCAGGCACATTGGCGACCAGGCCGGTCGGGCTTGCAAGACGGGATTCGATCACGTCCACGCAGTTCGAAAGCGGCCTCCAACGGGCCATGTTGGCGCCGCCACTGAGGATAACCATCGGCGTCATCACGGTTGCCATGAGATGTGCGGTACCGCCTTCGGCGCCGATGTAAAGATCGGCAAACTCGCCGAGCGCCAGCAAGATGTCGCCGATATCGACACCCTCGATCGCGGCGGAATCAACAAGCCGCAGCTTCGGTACGCGCTGAGCCAGTTCAGCCATATCGGGACCATCGCCGGGGGTTTTCACATAGAGAAGGTCCGCCCCGTCGGCGATCAGGCCGTCGGCGATCGCGGCAACCTGATCCGCCGACATGCGCTTGCTGGCGCTGCCGTGCGCCGCGATAATGATCAACGGAGCATGCTTGCCATGCGCAAGGCCCCTGGCCGCCGCTCGTGCGGCCGGGCCAGGCTCCAGCCGATGATCGAAAGGCAGCCGCTTGCCGGCAAGGCGTTCGATGAGACGGTGGTAGCGCCAGGCATTGTGCCCGGGTCGTGCTTCAGGCCTTTGGCCCAGGCGCCAGGAAAGGGCGAAAGCCGGAAAGTTTGCCTCATAGGCGATGCCGCGGCCGAGCAGTGATGCCGAGGCTTGAAGCAGCCAACGCGCCGAGATGCGGAAATCGACCACGGCCAACCGCCCCTTGCCGTTGCAGTGACCGGCGATCAGGCACGCCAGGGACGTCCGCACATTGATCGCATCGACCAAATGGCCGGCATGGCGATTGAGGCTATGTTCAAGGGACGACGATCGGGTGGTTCCGTAGACGATGAAACTATCAGGGAATGCCGTTCTGGCGGCGCGCAAAGCCGGAATCCGGATTAATCCGTCGCCGAACGCGTCATTGCGGGAATACAAGATAATCGTCTCGTACCGCCCTGACGGCATGGCTCGCTCCCCCCAGGAGCCTGGTGGTGGTGGCGCCTGCTGTGCCGGCCGCCTTCGAGGTGCTTTAGGATTTCACCTCATGCCTGTCAACGGACCCTTGCCTCTGGATCCGGGCGTCCGGATGAACGAGCCATTGGCGATTCCCGCTCCGGCCGCAGTGCGCCACGATCAGTTCATCGCGGCCAATGTCGTTGAAAACGCTGCCGCGCTTCCGCCTTTGGCCGCGAAACAACAGCTTCGCAGGCGGGCAGCCTTTAGCCGGAGAAGCGCGGCGCCAGTTCCTCGATGCGGCGGATCATCGCCTGAAATTCCTCCGAGATGCGCTGGTGGAGCTTGACCGCGATCTCGGGATATTCCTCCAGGATGCGGCGGAACATCTTGCGGCTGAGCCGCATCACTTCCGAATCGATCTCGGCCGAGGCGCTGGTCAACCGATTGGTGTCGGCGATCAATGCCAGTTCGCTCAGGATCGTGCCGGGGCCTGCCGTGCCAATCGGGATGCGTTCACCACCCTGCTCCCGGTAGAGCACGATGCGCCCGCTGACGACGATATAGGCGGAATCGGCCTCGTCGTCCTCGCGATAAAGCTTGTGGTTGGCAATCAGCCTGGTGTTCTCGGCGCCAAAGGCGAGCAGGCGCAATTGTTCCTGCGTGAAGCCCTCGAAGAGCCTCACGGCGGACAGGACGCGGATGTCGTCATCCAGCGCCATCTAGCTATGTCCCCGAACCGACAGTCCGACTCCTCCTCTGCGAGTTCGATCCAAACCACCCTCCAACTGGATCGTACCCGAAAGCGGCCCCGCCCGACCGCTCATTGGATAATGAAATGTTTAAGGAACCAGCTTGTAGCCGCCGCTTTCTGTCACAAGAATTTCCGCATTGGAAGGATCGCGCTCGATCTTCTGGCGCAGCCGGTAGACATGGGTTTCCAGCGTGTGCGTGGTGACACCGGAATTGTAGCCCCATACTTCCTCGAGCAGCACGTCGCGCGTCACCACCTTCTGGTCGGCGCGATAAAGATATTTGATGATCGAGGCTTCCTTCTCCGTCAGCCGCACCTTGCCGCCGCGCGGGTCAAGCAGCAGTTTCTGGCTGGGCTTGAAAGTATAGGGCCCGACCGAGAAGGTGGCGTCCTCGCTCTGCTCATGCTGGCGCAGCTGCGCCCGAATGCGTGCCAGCAGCACGGCAAAGCGGAACGGCTTCGTCACATAGTCGTTGGCGCCGGCCTCGAGACCAAGAATCGTATCCGAATCGGTGTCGTGACCGGTCAGCATGATGATGGGCGCCTTGTAACCGCCCTTGCGCAGGATCTTCACCGCTTCGCGGCCATCCATGTCGGGCAGCCCGACGTCCATGATGAGCAGATCAATGAGGCCGCCGCGCGCTGCGGCGACACCTTTTGCCGCAGTCGATTCCTGCAGCACGTCGAATTCCTCATAAAGGGATAATTGCTCGACCAGTGTGCCGCGCAGGTCATCATCATCGTCGACGATCAGTATGGTGCGTGAAGTCATGGATCAATCCGTTGTTTTGAAAAGAAAATTCAGTTGACCGCTGCCTGTTTATGCGGAAGCTGACCGGCGCAACAGCCGTTCACAGTGATTTGTTCCGTGGCACGATCATACAAGAAAAAACACGATCGCAATGCAGCCGGCGCAATTTTGCGAAAAGGGCTGCGTGTGCTGACCGTGCGGGCCAGGCCTGGGCATTCAAGCCAGGGCCTGCTGCAGGCCGGGAAAACGGTGTTTGCCTGTGCGTTGGGGCGCGGTGGCATCTCGGCCGGCAAGCGCGAAGGCGATGGCGCCACGCCGCTGGCCGCGATGCGGATACTGTCGGGGTATTTCCGGGGAGATCAGTTCTCCAGCGGCCGCAGGACCCGTCTGGCGATGACGCCGATCGGGCCCGATCTGGGCTGGTGCGAAGTGCCTGACGACCGCAACTACAACAGGCCCGTCAAGATACCCTATGGCGCCAGCCACGAACGCATGCGGCGCGACGACCGGCTCTACGACGCCTGTCTTGTGCTCGACTGGAACCTGTCGCCGCGCCGGCGCGGGCGCGGCAGCGCCATCTTCTTCCATCTGGCGCGCCCCGGCTTCACGCCGACGCAAGGCTGTGTGGCTGTCACGGCTCGTACGATGGCGCGACTGCTGCCGCTGCTGTCGGATCGGACGGTGGTGAGGGTGGTAAGATAGTAGGGGAGTAGGGGAGTAGGGGAGTAGGGACAGTCCCGGCGCAGCCTTAATTTTTCCTATTCCCCTATTCCCCTATTCCCCTATTCCCCTACGACCAGGTTTCTGCCAACCGATGTCGAGCAGGCCCAGCCGGCCAAGTTCTCTGTCCATTGCGCGAGCGACGTCACGGCGCTCGCCGCCGATATCGCGCAGTTGGCGATCGGAGAGATCCTCGACGTCCTGGTAGGCAATGTCGCGGCGGGCGAGGCGTATCGCGACCCGGGCGTGGCGCAGCCAGTCGAGGGTTTCGGCCAGCCAGGCCGGGCGGGGTGTCGATGAATTCAAAACGATGATGGACATGGTTATGATCCGTTGTCTCCGGATATCAAATCCGGCTTGATGATGTGTCGATGATGGGATCATGCCAGATTGAAATCCCTGCGAGAAACGAGTAGTTTTCTCTGGATCATCAAGTTTTATTTGAGGATAGGATGGCTCGTCTTCTGCCCGGGACTCGTGCCTTGAGGACGCTGGAAGCAGCGGCCCGGCACCTCAATTTCACCCGCGCCGCCGACGAGCTCGGCCTGACACCGGCCGCCGTCAGCCATCAGATCAAGGAAATCGAGGATCAACTCGGGCTGGTGCTGTTCACACGCACCAGCCGCACCATCCGGCTCACCGAGGCGGGGACGGTGCTGTTCGATGCCTCGGCCGACGCGCTCGACCTGCTTGGCCGGGCCGTTTCGCGGGCGCAAAAGCTGGCGCGCGGCACCGCCCTTTTGAAGGTAACGCTCGACGCGCAGTTCGCGTCAAAATGGCTGATGCGACGCGTCGACGATTTTCGCAAGCATCACCCCGATATCGAATTGCGATTCGACATTGCCTATGAAGTGCGGGATTTCGAACTCGATGACATCGATGTCGGCATCCGTTTCGGCGCCGGCAAATATCCGGGTCTTCGCACCCACCGGCTGTTCGACAACATCCTCATTCCGGTGTGCAGCCCGAGCCTCTTGACGTCCGGTCCGCCGCTGCGTGAGCCGCGCGACCTCTTCAATCACACGCTTGCGCATATCGAATGGTCGCGGCAAGGCGTGACATGGCCCAACTGGCGGATGTGGATGGCGGCGGCCGGCATCAATGATTTCGACGACAGCCGGACCGTCGTCTTCGGAAACTCCACGGATGCCGTCCAGGCAGCGCTCGACGGCAATGCCGTTGCGCTCGCCGATTTCGCCATGGTGGCGAACGACCTTTCCCTGGGCAGGCTGGTGCAGCCTTTCGAACTCGGCCTGCGGGTGGCGCCCGAGTTCGCCTACTTCCTGGTCTATCCCGAAAATACCGGCGACGATCCGCGCATCGTCGCCTTTCGCGAATGGATGCTCGAGGAAGTCGCCAAGACGCGGACCACGGACAAAGGGCAGTAGGCAGTAGGGCAGTAGGGCAGTAGGGCAGTAGGGCAGTAGGGCAGTAGGGCAGTAGGGCAGTAGGGCAGTAGGGCAGTAGGGATAGGCGTCGGTGCCGTCTGCCCCCTATTCCCCTACTGCCTTACTGCCCTACTGCCTTTGATTCAGCTTGCCGCCGCGCCGAACCAGCCGATCACGGCGCCGATGATCAGCAGCACGCCGAGCCAGTGGCCGCCGTCGATGAGGGTCAGGCCCCAGCCGAAATTCTCGTAGCGATGGTTGACCGAGAGCGTCGTGGCGACGAAACCCAGCCAGAGCACGAAGCCGAAGACCAGGCCGGCAATCCATGTCGGCTCGCCGCCGGTCATCGCGCCGACGACCAGCGCCAATATGTACGCCATGACCAGTTCGGCGATGAAGCTGATGACGAAGGGCAGCGGCGATTTCTTCATCGTCGCCGGATCGAGCTTGGCGGCTTTCAGCCACGGCTTGCTCAGGCCCATGTACCAAGCGGCGCCGAACAGCCATGCCAGAATTGCGGCGGCGATCACCGCCAGCCAGTTCACTGCTGAAAAATCCATGAGCTTCCCCCTCCAGATGCGAACTTGATGGAACGCCTGTTCGGCGTTGGCGTCAAGCAAACCGCCAGACAGTAGTATGCTTGACGAGCGCATCCTCCAGTGCCCGCGTGACGGCCACCTCATAGACCGCAAGCGGCTCCAGCCCTGCCTTCGGCAGATACGACCGTCCGGGATCGCCGACGAGGATCTCGGCGCCGCGGGCCTTCAGCGTTGCGAACCATGGCATCAGCCGGTCCGCGAAAGATTTGTCGTAGAAAACATCACCGGCCAGGACCACGTCCCAACCTGCATCGGTGCCGATGCAATCCGTGCCGAGGAATTCGGTCCCGACACCGTTGATCTCGCTGTTGAGCCGGATCGCGGTGGCACAGAACGGATCGATGTCGGTTGCGATCACCTTGGCGGCACCTGCCTTGGCGGCAGCGATGGCGACGAGGCCGGAGCCGGAAGCGAAGTCGAGCACGCGCTTGCCCCGCACCGTGCCGGGATTGTCCAGGACATAGCGGGCAAGGCCCTGGCCGCCGGCCCAGGCAAAGGCCCAGAAAGGCGGTGGCAGGCCGATCTCGACCAGCTCATCCTCGGTCCGCTGCCACAAATCATGCGCTTCGTCGGCAAGATGAAGCAGGATCTCCGGCACGTGCGGCGGCGCCATCAGCGCCGTGTTGTCGAGAATGAATTGCCTCGCGCTGTTGGGCGTCAGCGCCGTCACGGAGCCGGCGTCAAGCCGCCCATGTGGCAGACTTCCTTCCACTCGGCCGGCGTCACCGGCTGCACGGAAAGCCGGCCGAGCCGCACCAGCGCCATGTCGGCAAGCTTCGGATTGGCCTTGACCTGTTCCAGCGTCGGCGGGTTCGGCACATCCCTTACGGCGCGGATGTCGACACATTCCCAGCGCGGATCGTCCGATGTGGTGTCGGGATGGGCAAGCGCGCAGACTTCAGCGATGCCGACGACGTTCAGCCCCTCGTTGGAATGGTAGAAGAAGCCGAGATCGCCGATCTGCATGGCCTTCATGTTGTTGCGCGCGGCGTAGTTGCGCACGCCGTCCCATTGCGTGCCGGCCTTGCCCTTGGCCTTCAGCATCTCGAAGGAGAACTTGAATGGCTCGGATTTGAACAGCCAGTAGTTCATGTCTTTCTCCTCCTTGGCGTCGCGCGGGCGACCGGGATTAACTAGCCGCCGGCTTGTTGAACGTCCAGTTCCACGGGCGGATTTCGACGCTTTCGAACAGCCCCGCCTTGGCGTAGGGGTCGGCGGCCGACAGAGCCTGGGCGCCAGCCAGGTCGGACGCTTCGACGACCACGAGGCTGCCATTGGGCTTGCCCTCGGCATCAAGGAACGGACCGGCGAATGCCAGCTTCTTGTCGCCGTTCAACCCTTCGAGAAAGGCGATATGCTCGGGCCGCGAGTCGAGGCGCACCTGCAGGCTTCCGGGCTTGTCCTTGCAAATCACAGCAAACAGCATCTTTTTTTCTCCTGATCGTTCAAAGTCGTGGGGATCAATCGTTGGTTTCGGTCTTCAGCGGCCGGGTCATCAAGGCCGTCACAGCCTGCCGGACGGTGATGGCACCCTCCAGTATGGCGGCGACGGCGGCAATGATCGGCGCGTCGATGTTGCGCTCGGTGGCGATGCGGGCAGCGATCGCCGCCGTCGGCACGCCTTCGGCCAGCGGCAATCCGGCAAGCGGCCTGCCTTGGCCGAGCGCCAGGCCATAGGCGAAATTGCGCGACTGGGTGGACGAGCAGGTCAGCAGCAGGTCGCCAAGGCCGGAAAGCCCCATCAGCGTTTCGGGCCTGGCGCCGAAGGCAGCGCCGATGCGGCGCAATTCGACAAAGCCGCGCGTCACCATGGCAGCCTGGGCGCTGGCACCGAGACCCGCGCCAGTGACAGCACCTGCGGCAATGGCGAAGACGTTCTTCAAGGCGCCGCCGATCTCGACGCCGATCAGGTCGTCGTTCGAATAGCAGCGCAGGTTTTCGGCGGAAAAGCGGGCGGCGAGATCGGCGGCCAATGCCTCGTCGCGGGCAGCGACCACAACGGCCGTCGGCAGGCCGCGGGCGACGTCGGTGGCGAAGCTCGGACCCGACAGAGCGGCAACGGGATTTAGCGGCAGGATTTCTTCGACGATCGCCGACAGCAAGGCGCCGGTCTCGCTTTCGATGCCCTTGGCACACAGAACCAGCGGGACACCGGCCGGCATATGGTCCTTCGCTGCCGCCAGTGTAGTCCGCAGCGACTGGGCCGGCGTCACCGCCAGCACGCAGTCGGCACCGTCGAGCGCGGCCTGAATGTTGCTCGTCGCCACGATGCCGGGCTGGAGCGTAATGCCCGGCAGGTAGCGTGGATTTTCGCCACGGTCGATCGCGGCGACGGTCTCCGGGTCGCGCGCGTAAAGGCGAACGAAATGCCCGGCGCGCAGCATGGCCAAGGCCAAGGCAGTGCCCCAGGCCCCGCCGCCGACCACGGCAACGCGCCAGCCGGTCGGCGCGGTGTCGTTGCCGCTCATTGCCCGCTCGTTCATGCCTTGGCTCCGCGCCGGCCGGAGCCGACCATTGGCGCCGAGATGCTATCCAGCGGCCAGCGCGAGCGCGGCACGAAATCGAAGCCGTTCTCATGCTCCATGCCGGCGCGCAGCCGCTCGACACCGGCCCAGGCGATCATCGCCGCATTGTCGGTGCAGAGCTTCAGCGGTGGTGCAATGAAGGTGAAGCCGGTCTCGGCACAGAGCCGCTCCAGCATGATCTTGATCGTGCGGTTGGCGGCGACACCACCGGCAACGACGAGGGCCGGGTTTTTCGTGCCGGGAAATGTCTCGCGAAAGCGCGTCAGCGCGCGGGAGACGCGGTCGGCCAGCGCATCGGCCACCGCTGCCTGGAACGAAGCGCAGATGTCGGCGACGTCCTGGTCGCTCAGCGGCGCAATGGCGCTCGCCGCCTGGCGCACGGCGGTCTTGAGGCCGGAGAAGGAGAAGTCGGGCTGCGCCGAGCCCTTCATCGGGCGCGGAAAGGCAAAGCGCGAGGCACTGCCGGCCTGTGCCGCTTTCTCGACATTCGGCCCGCCGGGATAGGGCAGGCCAAGCATCTTGGCCGTCTTGTCGAAGGCTTCGCCGAGCGCGTCGTCGATGGTCGTTGCCCAGCGCTGGTAATCGCCGACGCCGCGCACGGCGACGATTTGCGTATGGCCGCCGGAGACCAGCAGCAAGAGATAGGGAAAGTCGAGCCCGTCGGTCAGCCTTGCGGTCAGGGCATGGCCTTCGAGGTGGTTGATGGCGATCAGCGGCTTGTTCGCCGCAGCGGCAATCGCCTTGGCCGTCATCAGCCCGACGATCAGCCCGCCGACCAGGCCGGGACCGGCGGTGGCGGCAATCGCGTCGATATCGGCGAGTGCTGTGCCCGAATCGGCAAGCGCCGCCTCGATGATGCCGTCCAGCGCCTCGACATGGGCACGCGCGGCGATTTCCGGCACGACGCCGCCGAACGCGGCATGCTCCTCGATCTGGCTGAGCACGATGTTGGACAGGATTTTTGGCGCGGCGTCGCCGTCGATGGCCACCACGCTGGCGGCGGTCTCGTCACAACTCGTCTCTATGCCCAGCACGCGGATCAATTCGTCGCTGTCCCTAAAGATTGTATCATGGGGCTTTCCCCGTTAGGAGAACCCCGGAAAAGCCTCGCTTGCCGGGGGGTTATCACGGACTGCGCGCCATGCAAACAATCTTGAGAATCGGAACACGCGGCAGCCCGCTGGCGCTGGCACAGGCGCATGAAGCGCAGGCGCGGCTGATGGCCGCGCATGGCATGCCGGCGGAGGCGTTCGAGGTGGTCGTCATCTCGACCAGCGGCGACCGCATCCAGGACCGGCCGCTGTCGGAAGCTGGCGGCAAGGGCCTGTTCACCAAGGAGATCGAGGAGGCGCTGCTGGCGGGCCGGATCGATATCGCCGTGCATTCGTCGAAGGACATGCCGACGCAACTGCCCGACGGTCTCGAACTCTCGGCCTTCCTGCCGCGCGAGGATGCACGCGACGCCTTTGTCGGCAAGGCGGCGAAGACGATCGCCGAACTGCCGCGCGGGGCGAAAGTCGGGTCGTCGTCGCTGCGGCGGCAAGCGCTGATCCGCCGGATGCGGCCGGATCTCGACGTGGTGATGTTCCGCGGCAATGTGCAGACGCGGCTGCGCAAACTCGAAGAAGGCGTCGCCGCGGGCACGATCCTGGCCTATGCCGGGCTGAAGCGGCTTGGGCTCGAGCATGTCGTCACCGATCTGATACCGCTCGATGTCTTCCCGCCGGCGCCGGGGCAAGGTGCGATCGGTATCGAAACCCGTATCGGCGACCGCGATGTCGAAAAAATGCTGGCAGCCGTCCATGATGTGCCGACCGGCCAGGCGCTGGCCTGCGAGCGTGCCTTCCTGGCGGCGCTCGATGGCTCCTGCCGCACGCCGATCGCCGGCTATGCGGCGATCGAGGCCGGAAAACTGTCATTCGCCGGGCTGATCATCTCGCCCGACGGCACGCAGTCGCACACGGTCGAGCTGCAGGGGCCGGCGCAAGACGCCGCCCGCATTGGCGGTGAAGCGGCCCGGAGTGTGCGCGCCAAGGCCGGCGAAAAGTTCTTCGACGGCTGGCTCTGAAATGCTTCGCGTCCTGGTGACCAGGCCGGAACCAGGTGCTTCGCGCACGGCGCATCGGCTTGAGGAGGCAGGTTTTCAGCCGGTTCTTTTACCCCTGACCGAAACAAAGGCGTTGCCTGCCGCCGCCGGACTGATCCCGGACGATGCCGTCGCGGTGGCCGTCACCAGCGCCAATGCCATGCGTCATGCGCCGGAAGAAATCATCGCGACGCTCGCCGCCTTGCCTTGTCATGCGGTCGGCAAAAGGACGGCGCAAGCGGCGCGTCGAGCGGGGTTTTTGTCGGTCAGTGAAGGCCCGGGCGATGCGGAGGCGCTGGCCGACAGTCTCGCCGTCGATTTTTCTGGAAAGACGATTGTCTACCTCTGCGGACGCGTGCGTTTTCCGGCGTTCGAACAGAGGCTCGGGACGGCGGGCGTTCGGGTCCAGGCCGTCGAGACCTATGACACGCTGGCAGTGGGGTATTCGGACGAAGTCATCCTCGAACGCCTGTCGGGGCAACCTGCCGACGCGGTGTTGCTCTATTCAGCCAAGGCGGCGGCGGCGATGCAGACCTTGGCAAGACAGCCCGCTCTGCGCGGTCTCTTCGAAAAAACGTGGGTTTTTGCGCTTTCCACGCGCATCGCGGCAGCCTTCGACGGTGTCGCCAGCGAAAGAATCCGCATCGCCGCGCAGCCCGACGAGGAGGCACTGCTGGCGCTTTTGCAGGCGCCGCGCTGAGCCGCGTCATCACACCGCCCCTTTTCACCGCTTGGTGATGTGCTAGACCCTTTCTGAACCATCATGCGCCGCCAGGCGTTGAGACGAAGCGAATTGTGCGGAGCCCAGGCATGGTCAAGACGCCGAAGATGCGACACTCGAAAAGCCGCCGCGAGCCGGTGACCATCGATCTCGAGCCGGGCGCCGTCTCACGCATCGCCGACGAGGACGCCGCCACGCAGGAGGCCCGGACAGACGAGGCGAAGGCCGAGGAAGCAGCGAACGCTTCGCAACCCGAGGTTCCCGAAGAGCCGGTTCATGCCGACCAGACCGATCTCGAGCCCTGGGAGCATACCGACGCCCGGGCCGAACCGGAGCAGCCGCCGGCAGCGGCGACAAAGCCCGCTAGCGAGGCCGAGATCCCCTATCCCGGATCGTCCGACGAGCCCGGATCGTCCCACGGTCCCGGATCGTCCGATGCGCCGGCCGGCAAGACCAAAGCCTACGACTACAGTTTCGAGGACGCATTGGCGAAGCGCACGCAGACCGACGGCAACAAGGCGAAACCCGAGACACGGGACGAGAAAATGGCGCCACCCCCTGAAAAGCGCGGCGGCCTCAACGGCGTCGCCGCCGGCATCATCGGCGGCGTCATCGCGCTGGTCGGCGCCGGCGGGCTGCAATTTGCCGGTCTGCTTGGCGCGCCGGGTTCCGGTGCCGGCGTCTCGCTCGATGGCGTCAACGGCGACATCGCCTCGCTGAAGACCGAAATCGCCGGTTTGAAGGACGCCGGCGTCAACGGTGATGGAGCGGCCAAGATGGTCGGCCTGTCCTCGGGCCTTGAACAGGTCAAGGCCGATGTGGCGGCGCTGAAATCGGCTGTCGAGAAAGGTGGAGCAGGCGACGCGGCCGGGGTCGCCGCACTGGGCGACAAGGTCGCGCAGATCGAGACGGCGGTCGCCGCCCTCGGCAAGGCCGGCAGCTCGGCGCCGGTCGATCTCGGTCCGCTCAACGAGAAACTGGCTGGCCTCGACGCGCTGGTGAAGTCGGCCGGCGAGGCTACGACGGCGCAGGAGGGCCGGCTGACAGCGCTGGAGCAGTCTGTGTCGCAGCTGTCCGGCAAGGTCGAGGCGGCGGCGGGGCAGCCGAAGGTCGCGCTTGCCATCGCGGCGTCGGCCTTGAAGGCGGCGCTCGAGCGTGGCGGGCCGTTTTCGGCCGAACTCGAAACCCTCGCGGCGATTTCGCCCGATGCGCCGCAGCTTGCGGCACTGCGCCCCTATGCTGAAAAGGGCGTTCCGACCCGCGCCGAGATCGCATCGCAGGCTGATGCCGCCGCCAATGCCATGGTCACTGCCGCGACGCCCGTCGATGAGAATGCCGGCTTCCTGCAGAATCTGATGTCGAGCGCCGAATCGCTGGTCAAGGTCAGGCCGATCGGCGCCGTCGAAGGCGCCGGCGCACCGGAAACCGTCGCGCGCATGGAGGCGGCGGTCAACCAGGGCGACTACGCGAAGGCACTCAGCGAGTATGAAACGCTGCCCGAGGCCGCCAAGGCCGCTGGCGCGGACTTTGCCGGCAAGCTGAAGGCACGCATCGAGGTCGAAACCCAGGTTGATGCGCTGATTTCGGGCGCGATGAAGGCATGAGGGCAACACAATGATCCGCCTGCTCGCCTTCCTCATCGTCGTTTTCGCGCTCGGGCTGGGCTTTGCCTGGCTGGCCGACCGGCCGGGCGACATGGTCGTCAC
Source organism: Mesorhizobium sp. M0088 (assembly GCF_040322895.1). Lineage (NCBI taxonomy): Bacteria > Pseudomonadati > Pseudomonadota > Alphaproteobacteria > Hyphomicrobiales > Phyllobacteriaceae > Mesorhizobium > Mesorhizobium sp. M0088. The sequence goes on along the minus strand of NZ_JAMYUI010000012.1, from coordinate 37,813 downwards.
TTTTAACGGCTATCAATACCAGGTCAGCCTGATGGTGGCGGCGGTGGCCGTCGTTGCCGTGGTCGCCGCGGTGATGATCCTGTGGTGGCTGCTCAAGTCGCTGTGGAACAGCCCCTACACCATCTCGCGCTATTTCCGTGTCCGCCGCCGCGATCGTGGCTATCAGGCGCTGTCGACCGGCATGATTGCCGCCGGCGCCGGTGATGGCGCGCTGGCCCGCAAGAAGACCAAGGAAGCCGCCAAGCTGATCCGTTCCGACCAGGAGCCGCTGATCCACCTGCTGGAAGCGCAGGCGTCGCTGCTCGAAGGCGATCATGAAGGCGCGCGACAGAAATTCGAGAGCATGCTCGACGATCCCGAGATGCGGCTGCTGGGCTTGCGCGGGCTTTATCTGGAAGCCGAACGGCTCGGCGACCGCAACGCCGCCAGGCATTATGCCGGCCGCGCCGCGGTGATGGCGCCGCAGCTGGCCTGGGCGGCGGAATCGACGCTGGAAGAGCTGACCGCGCGCGGCGACTGGGACGGCGCCCTGAAACTGGTCGACGCGCAGAAATCGACACGGCAGATCGAGCGCGATGCCGCCAACCGCCGCCGCGCCGTGCTGCTGACCGCCAAGGCGCAGGCGCTTGCCGACAGCGACCCCGCCGCTGCCAGGACGGCGGCGATCGAGGCCAACAAGCTGCGGCCGGACTTCGCGCCCGCCGCCGTTGCCGCCGCGGCCGCATTGTTCAAGCAGAACGATGTGCGCAAGGGCTCGAAGATACTCGAGGCAGCCTGGAAGGCCGAGCCGCATCCGGAGGTCGCCGAGCTTTATACCCATGCAAGGCCGGGCGACGCCGTGCTCGACCGCCTCAACCGGGCGAAGAAGCTGCAGGAAATGAAGAAGAACCACGCCGAATCGTCGATGACGGTGGCGCGCGCCGCGCTCGACGCACAGGATTTCTCGACCGCCCGCCGCGAGGCCGAGGCGGCGATCCGGATGGACCGCCGCGAGGGCGCCTATCTGCTGCTCGCAGACATCGAGGAGGCTGAAACCGGCGATCAGGGCAAGGTGCGGCAGCTGCTGTCCAGGGCGGTGCGGGCGCCGCGCGATCCGGCCTGGGTCGCAGACGGCGTGGTGTCGGAACGCTGGGCGCCGGTGTCGCCGATCACCGGCCGGCTCGACGCCTTCGAGTGGCGTGCGCCGATGGAGCGTCTTGGCCAGTTGATCGACAGCCATGATGATATGCCAGCCGATGCGGCGCCGGTCATCGAAGCATTGCCAAAGCCGACGAGCGAAAAAAGGCCGGCCGAGATGATCGATGACGCCGGTGGCGAGACGTCGGCGGGCAAGCAAGCTGAAAGTCGCGAAGAAGATCATGTCAGGCCGATCACGGCAGCGGCCTTCGCCGCAGTGCCGAGCGATGCCGAAGGCGTCGATCCGGCCGAGGAGCTTGCGCGGTTGCCGGACGATCCCGGCGTCGATCCGGACGAGGAAGCGGAGAAATCGCCGCGCCGGTTTCGGTTGTTTTGAGTTGGGCAGGCCGTCAGGCCGTTGGGGTATGGATCTATGTTTGAACGCGTTCTGTCGTTTCTCAGGGATTTGCCGGCCGGCGCCGGCACTCGTGCCAGCACGGACGATCCGCGCATCGCCGCCTCGGCGCTGCTCTACCATGTGATGAATGCCGATGGCGTGCGCCAGGATGTCGAGTGGGAGCGGTTCAAGGCGGTGCTGGCGGAGAGCTATTCGATCAGCGGCACGGAACTTGAGGCGCTTGCCGCCGCCGGCGAGCGGGCCGACAATGAGGCGATCGATCTCTATGCCTTCACCAGTGTCCTGAAGCGGCATCTCGATGCCGATGCGCGCAAGGCCTTCATCGGCCTGATGTGGGAAATCGTCTATGCCGACGGCGAGTTGCACGAGCTCGAGGACAATACCGTCTGGCGCGTCGCCGAGCTGATCGGCGTCGAACGCCATGATCGCGTCGAGGCGCGCCGCAAGGCGGCGGCGCACGCGCCCGGCGCCACCGGAACATCGAGCGACGAATAGGATCTTCGCCTTCCCATGCCGCGCCAAACGAGTTCGAAGCCAAAGATACTGATCGTGCTGCATCAGGAGAGTTCGAGCCCGGGGCGTGTCGGCCACATGTTGCTGGAAGAAGGGTTCGACCTCGATATCCGCCGGCCGCCACTTGGCGACGCCTTGCCCGAAACACTGGACGGCCACGCCGGCACGGTGGTGTTCGGCGGTCCGATGAGCGCCAATGACGAGGACGAGTTCGTTCGCCGCGAGACCAACTGGCTGGAAATACCGCTGAGGGAGAACCGGCCATGTCTCGGCATCTGTCTCGGCGCACAGATGCTGGTCAACTATCTCGGCGGCAAGGTCGAAGGACACGGCGAAGGGCTGGTCGAGGTTGGCTGGTATCCCCTGAAAGCGACCGAAGCCGGCAAGCAACTGATGCACTGGCCGGAGATGGTCTATCAGTTCCACCGCGAGGGTTTCTCGCTGCCCAGGGACGCGACGCTGCTGGCGACGGCCGAGACCTATCCCAACCAGGCCTTCCGCTACGGCGACAATGCCTGGGGCATCCAGTTCCATGGCGAACTGACCAGGGTGATGATGCAGCGCTGGGTGGTGCGCGGCGCGCATCGCTTCGAATTGCCGGGCGCACAGCCCGGCCGCGATCATCTCGGCGGCAGGCTGATCTGGGACATGCATCTCAAGCGCTGGCTGGACGAGTTCCTGCGGATGATTTTCGGCAAGCCGAGCAGATAGCTAAAGCGCGTCGCGTTTGAACGGATTCAGGCGCCGCGCTTTAGGTCTTTGTCTTTATGCATGTCGGTCTCCCAAAACCGGGGCCACTTCTAGGCGACATGCATCAAGGTTCGAGCACCGGCCGCAGGAAGCTGCGCTCGTAGCTGAGAATGCTGCGATTGCGTTTTTCCATTTCAAACACTTCCTGGCATTCAGGGTCGGCAGCCATACGCTTACGATAGACCTCGTAGTCGGCGAGGCTCGGGAAGCTGAACATGGCAAAAGCGATATTGCTCGCCCCCTCGCTTGGAAGGAAATAGCCGTGATGGTTTCCGCCGAGGCGATTGACCAGAGCTATCCAGCGACGGCCATAGTCTTCGAATTCGGCAAGCTTGTAGGGGTCAATGACATATTTCAGGTAGCAAGTGATCATGAGAGCTCCTGTGGCATGGGCGAGGCATGTCGGCTGTCAACCGTGGGAAGATCAGTTTCGCCCGTTGAGGTGGCGAACTTTTCGCAATTGCGGGAAGAGGTAAGCCCACAGGCCCGCAACGGCGATGGCGCCGATGCCGCCGATCACCACGGCCGGCACCGTGCCGATCAGCGCGGCCATCGTGCCGGCGCGGAATTCGCCGACCTCGTTGGAGGCGCCGACAAAGACCTGGTTGACGGCGTTGACGCGGCCGCGCACCTCGTCGGGTGTCCACAGCTGGATCAGCGTTTCCCTGATGTAGACGCTGAACATGTCGGTGGCGCCGAGGCCAGCGAGGGCGACGATCGACAGCCAGGTGATGGTCGACAGACCGAACAGCACCGTGAAGGCGCCAAACGCGGCGACGAAACCGAGCATGATCTTGCCGGCATTGTCCCGCAGCGGGTGGCCGGCAAGCCAGACCGCGACGCAGATGGCACCGATGCCGGGCGCCGAGCGCAGCAGACCGAGGCCCCATGGGCCGAGTTCCAGAATGTCGCGGGCATAGACCGGCAGCAGCGCCGACGCACCGGAGAGGAGCACGGCAAAGAGGTCGAGTGAGATGGCGCCGAGCACGATCTTCTCGCTCCAGATGTAGCGAAAGCCGGCAAACAGCGTTTCCATCGTCGGCTTGTCGGTGGTGCCCTGCTGCGCGGGCTTGGGGATGGTGAAGATCAGCAGGCCGGCCACAAGCATCAACACAGCGGCGACGGCATATGCGATCTCGGCCGAGACTCCGTAGAGAAGGCCGCCGGCAACCGGGCCGACGATAGTCGCCGTCTGCCAGGCGGATGAGTTCCAGGCAATCGCGTTGCCGAAATCCTCCGGCGGTACCAGATTCGCGAATAGCGACGACGAGGCCGGTCCGTAAAAGGCGCGCGCCATGCCGAACAGCGCCAGCACAACGAAGATTGGCAGCGGGCTGACGAGGCCACGCAGCGTGAAGTACAGGAGAACAAGGGCACAGCCGGCTTCGACTACCGTCGCCAGTGCCATGATCAGCCGGCGGCCGAAGCGATCGGCGACGACGCCGGTGACCAGCACCAGGAGCAGCGACGGCAGGAACTGGACGATGCCGACAATGCCGAGATCGAAGGGATCACGCGTCAAATCATAGATCTGCCAGCCGACCGCGACAGACACGATCATGGTGGCGAATGTAGTGAGGAAACGCGCCGCCCAATAGCTCAGGAAGGAGCGATGGCGGAACGCGGCATAGCGCTGGTCCGGCGATATCTGTTCTGCTGTCATGATTTAGAGGCCCCGTTGCAATGGCATCAGCTGGCGGGGCACTTCCACGGTGGGCGCTGGTCCGGCTGGCGGAACTTCTAGCTCAGTTCGCAGCGGATATGCGTCAAAATCAGTGCTGGATCAAGGAATTTTCAGCCCGTTCCATCGCCGTCACGCGGTAGTTACTGCTGCAGCGCGGCGGAGATGGCGTCGAGGCCGCTGCGCAATTCGGCTTCCGTCGGCCAGCCAAAGCCGACGCGGAAGAAGCGCTTCTCCATCTCGAACCAGTGGCCGGGTCCGACATAGGTGCCATGGTTTTCCAGCAGGTTCACATAGAACCGGTCGAGGTCGAAGCCGGGTTCGACATTGAGGCGCGGGAAGCCGACGACACCGCCTTCGGGCCTGATCCAGTCAACCAGCGGTTCGCGGTCGATCCAGGCCTGGACGATGTCGCGGCGCTTGGCCATTTCGGGCAGCAATGTCGCCAGGAAGGCGTCCCGGCGTTCGAGCATGCCGCGCGCAATGCCTTCGTCTATGACGCTGCCGCAAATGCCGATCTGCTCCTTGGCGGCGAGGAATTTCTCTTGAAGCACCGTATCCCCAGTGATCAGCCAGCCGATGCGGATGCCGGGAATGCCGAAGGCCTTGGACAAGGACGAGACGCTGATCGCCTTCGGGCTCAGTGAGGCAGCCGTCGGCAGGCGCCGGCCGTAGGAGAGATCGCGATAGGTCTCGTCGACGAGCAGATGGCAGCCGCGAGCCTCGGCAAGCGCCACCAGCGCATCGAGCTCGGCTCGGCTCATCATCGTGCCGGTCGGGTTGTGCGGGCAGGTGACGCTGATCAGCTTCGTGTCCGGCCGCAGCGCCGCCTTGACGCGTTCGACATCGATGGCGAAGCCTTCCTCGAAGGCCAGGTCGACAAAGCTGATGGCGCAGCCGATCGCCCTTGGGGTTTCGATGTTGGTGGCGTAGTTGGGCCTGATGACGACGAGATGGTCATTGGCCGACAAGAGCGAGGTCGAGATGATGAACAGCGCGCCCGCGGCTCCGGCGGTGACCAGGACATCATCCGGCGAAATGCCGGCATCCTGCGCCGATATCAATGCACGCAACTGCTTGTCGCCGCGATGCTCGCCATAGAAAAGCGTGAGGTCAGGCAGCGACAGGCCGATGTCGGAGAGCTTCTGATCGGCGATCGAACTTTCCGAAAGATTGTAGCGGATACGGTCGTAGCCGTATTCTTCCGGCGCTTCTTTCTCGATCACCATCCTGGTGTAGTTCATGGCTTCCCCCAAAGACCTTGCCCGGTCCATCCAAGCCACAAAAACAGGAAGCCTGCCAAGGCGGATTCGCCGGCAGGCTTCTGTTCCAGTCGTCCTAACTGTTGGCTCAGGAACGAATGATCAGGCCGAGGCCTTCGCCTTCCTGCCCTTGGCGGGCGCCTTCACGGGGGCGGCCTTGCGGCCGAGGCCGATCGACTTCGCCAGCAGTGAACGCGAGGCCGCGTAGTTGGGAGCGACCATTGGATAATCCGACGGCAAGCCCCATTTGGCGCGATAGGCGTCCGGCGTCAGGCCGAAATGCACGCCCAGGTGACGCTTCAGCGATTTGAACTTCTTGCCGTCCTCGAGGCAAATGATGAAATCGGGCGTCACCGACTTCTTGGGGTTGACCGCCGGGACCAGCGGGGCAGCCACCGGGACCGCAGGCTTGCCGAGCCCACCGATCGAGGTGGCGACGCTTGCGATGAGGTCGGCCAGGCCGGAGGCGGGCAGGCGGTTCTTCTCGACGTAAGCGGACACGATGTGGGCGGTCAGCTCGAGCAGATCGATGTCTTTACGGGCACTGTTGCTATCGTCGGTCACTCTATTTCTCCGTCTACAGCGAATGACCTGAAAATCGGTTTCGACTTCCGGAAAGGATCATGCGCGAAATCAAAATGCTATGGCGTCCTTCGTGCGTCCACGGGACGAATGGCGTTGTTGTAGCGCGGAATTCCTAGTCGGCAAATCTGCGTATTGCAACGACTTGATGTCAGGTCGCACGTTATTTTGAACAACTATATTAGACAATAACAGTATCAGACTATCAGCGCCTTGTCGCGCCACAAACGAAACCCGCCTTCGAAGGCGCGTGTGTTGTCGCCGCGCCTGGAGTCGGCGGGCAATTCATCGAGCTTGTCGACGTTGCCGCCGCCAATCACGACATAGTCCGGCTGCATGGCGGCACGGAGCCGGTCGACGACGTCGAAGACGTATTTGCGCCATTTCTTCTTGCCGCGCTTTTCCAGGCCGCGTTCGCCGACATAATCCTCGAAACTCCTGCCCTTCCTGTAGGGCAGATGCGCGAGTTCCATCGGTTGGGCGACGTTGTCGGCAATCATCGCCGCACCGAGACCGGTGCCGAGCCCGAGGAACAGCATGCGCCCGCCCTCGTAGCTGCCGATGGCCTGCATCAGCGCGTCATTGACCACTTTCACCGGTTTGCCGAACGCAGCCGCGAAGTCGAATCCAGCCCAGCCCTTGCCGAGATTGGCGGGGTCGGCGAGCGGCCTGTTGTGGTTGACCGGGCCGGGATAGCCCATCGAGACGACGTCATAGGACAGGCCTTCGGCGAGCTTCTTCACCGCGTCGATCATCTGCTGCGGTGTCAGGCCCGGTCCGGAGTCGGCGCGGCGCTCCTCGCCGCCGGCACTGGTGAGGATCTTGACGTGCGAGCCGCCGATGTCGATCGTCAGCACGATCTTTTCAGTATCCGGCTTCTCGGTGCCCGATGCTGGTTGCTTCACTGCCTTGGCCATCGTGTGGTCCTCTCACTTCACCGGATCGATCCAGCCATTGGGCGGCCCGAACCCGGCCATGACGTCCGCGGGTCCCCATGTGAGCGGCTCGTAGAGGTGCGGCGGCGTGGTGTCGCCAAGCACAGGACCGACGATGCGCCAGGCCAGCTCGCTGGCATCCTGGCGGGTGAAGAGCTGACCGTTGCCGTTCATGGCGTCGCCGATCAAACGCTCATAGGGCGGCATGTCGCCCTTTGAATCGTCGAGCGCCGTCAGTTCGACCTGCTCGCCGATCATGTCGTCGCCCGGCGCCTTGCGCTGTGCTCCGATGGCGATCACCACCTGTGGGTCGATGCGGAAGCGGACGTAGTTCTGGTCGGCGGGCTTGATCGGGTCGAAGACATCGAGCGGCGGCCGCTTCAGCCGCACCACCACTTCGGTAACGTGCACCGGCATGTTCTTGCCGGCGCGGATGAAAAACGGCACGTCCTGCCAGCGCCAGGTGTCGACGAAGAAACGCACCGCCGCGAAGGTCTCGACCGGCGAGTTCGGCGCCACGCCCGGTTCGGCGAGATAGCCGGTGAACTGGCCACGCACGACATCGTCTTTGGTCAGCGTCCTGATCGCGCGCAGCACTTGCACCTTCTCATCGATCAGATCGTCGGCGGACCGGCCGACAGGCGGCTCCATGGCAAGCAGCAACAGGATGTTGAGCAGATGGTTCTCGATGACATCCCTGATGCAGCCGACATCGTCATAGAAGCGGCCACGTCCCTCGACGCCGAAATCCTCGGCCATGGTGATCTGCACGCTCTCGACGAAATTGCGGTTCCAGATCGGCTCCAGGAAGGAATTGGCGAAGCGGAAATAGAGCAGGTTCTGAATCGCTTCCTTGCCCAGATAATGGTCGATACGGAAGATCGACTGTTCGTCGAACACCAGATGCAGGACGCGGTTCAGCCAGCGCGCCGATTGCAGATCGTGACCGAAGGGCTTTTCCACCATCAGCCGCGCGCCATGCGCGGTGCCTGATTGCTCCAGCCCCTGGACGACGGTCTCGAACATGGTCGGCGGCACCGCCATGTAGTGCAGCGGCCGCTGCGCGGTGCCGAGGGCGTTTTTCAGTTTCTCGAACGTCGCTCCATCGCGGTAGTCGCCGCTGACGTAGCGCAGCAGCGAAGCGAACTTGGCGAACGCTTTCTCGTCGATCTTGCCGAGCGCATTGACGATGCCGTCGCGGGCGCGCGCCTGCAACTGCTTGAGGTCCCAGGCGTCGAAGGCGACGCCGATCACCGGCTCGGTGAGCGTGCCCTTGGCGACCATCTGGTAAAGGGCTGGAAATATCTTCTTGTGGGCGAGGTCGCCGGTGGCCCCGAAGAGCACCAGCGTGTCGGACCGTTCCTGGCTCATGCGCGTGTCTCCCCCCGTGTCGTCACTTGCCGGCCTTCGGCTTCTCGACATGGCCGCCAAAGGCATAGCGCATGGCGGAGAGCAGCTTATCGGCGAATTCGGATTCGCCCTGCGAGGAGAAGCGGTCGAACAGCGCCGAGGACAGCACCGGAGCCGGCACGCCGGTGTCGATAGCCGCCTTCAGCGTCCAGCGGCCTTCGCCGGAATCCGAGACGCGGCCGCCGAAATTCACCAGGCCCGGATCGCTTTTCAAGGCGCCGGCCGTCAGGTCGAGCAGCCAGGAGCCGATAACGCTGCCATGCCGCCAGACCTCGGCAACCTGGGGAAGGTCGATGTCGAACTGGTAGTATTGCGGGTTTTCCAGCGGACTGGTCTCGGCGTCCGCCGTCCGTTGCCGCTTGCCGGCATTGGCCGACTTCAGGATGTTCATGCCTTCGGCATAGGCGGCCATGACGCCATATTCGATGCCGTTGTGCACCATCTTGACGAAGTGGCCGGCACCGCTCGGTCCGCAATGCAGATAGCCGAAGGGTGCGCTGCCGGCATCCCTGGGCGGATTGGAGCCGGCATCGGCGCCCGGCGCCAGCGTGGCGAAGATCGAATCGAGGTGCTGCACCGCCACGTCGGGGCCGCCAATCATCAGGCAGTAGCCACGGTCCAGGCCCCAGACGCCGCCACTGGTGCCGACATCGACAAGATGGATACCCTTGCCGGCCAGTTTCGCCGCCTGGTCGACGGCGTCGTGGTAATAGGAATTGCCGCCGTCGATGACGATGTCGCCGGGCTCCATCAAGGCCGCCACCTGGTCGATAATCCTGCCGGTGATCGCGGCCGGCAGCATCAGCCACACGCAGCGCGGCTTGGCCAGCTTGCCGACGAATTCTTCCAGCGAGGCCGCCCCTGACGCGCCGTCGGTCACCAGGGCCGCGACGCTGGCCGGGTTGATATCGTAGACGACGCATTCGTGGCCGTCGCGCATCAGGCGCCGGACCATGTTGGCGCCCATCCGGCCCAGTCCCATCATTCCGATCTGCATGGTTTCGTCCCTGTTTTGCTTGGAGATTTGCGGGGTTTATCGAGGGAAGGTCTACTGGCTATGATCTACTGGCCATCTTGGTCGCCCGATATGACGGAGAAGTCGACATTCTCCCAATCGCCGGTCCCGGGCCAGAAAAAAGTGAAAGTCAGCGTGCTTCCCTCGGGGAGGCCTGCCGCGGGCAGATCCGCAAGATGGATGCCGAAGGCGTTCTCTACCGTATGGCTGTCGTGGGCGGTCGCCCAGTTGTCGGTGCTCCAGTGGACTGTAGCCGGGTCCAACACTTCGACGCGCAACGTCTTGCCGGCTGGGACCGTGCGGATCTTGTTGTTGAACCGCCAGGTTCTGAACGGGGATACGGTCTTGTCCTCGATATAGCGCTTGACGCCTTGCGGCGGCATGTCGAAGACCGCGCCGTCGCGCAACGAGCGCAGCAGCTTGATATGCTCCGAATGCGCCCAGACCAGCGGCATGGCGCTGCCCGAGGGGCGGCCGTGGCGCAGTTCGCGTTCCGGCAGATCGGCGCCGTCCCAGACCTGCTCCGGCAACAGGCCGCCCGATCCGGCCGAGCCTTCCAGCGCTGCCAGCAGGCTGGCCGCCTTTTCCTTGCGCCCCGCCGCCAGCTCATAGTGGGCGCGTTCGCCGGCCAGCAGTGGCCAGGGGCGACCCTGGCCGGTGCCATCGAAAGGTGCGCCGTCTTCGTGCTCGCCATAGCCGTCGCTGTTGTAGCGATACCAGAGCGGCCCTTGCGGCAGATCGCAGCGCAATTGCGCGTCGATGACCTTGACCGTGTTGACGATGCGTGGGTCGTCGGCCGCCCGCAGGCCGAAGCGCACCAGCGCCAGTGCATCCGGGCTGACGATCTCTTCGGCGGGTCGGTCGGTATCGCCCGGCGGCCGGTTCTTGATCGGCACAAAACCGTCCTTCGGTGAACTGGCCTCGGCGCTGTCGGGCGGCGCTATGCGGACATAGTAGCCGTCGACACCGACTTGACTGCAGATCGCCGTGCCGGTGACGTAGGTCCAGCGCTCGACCTGGTCGTTCCAGACGTCCGATGTCTCGCGCAGATAGGTCGCGGCGTCTGTCTTGCCGCAGGCGTCGAGCAGGTCTGCCGCGGCAAGCAGTGCGGCGATTTCGACCGCCAGCGTGAACGGGCTGTAGCCGGCGTCCTCTTCCCAGCGGTCCTCGCCGGTGACCGGCCCGTTGCGCACGACATAGCCGGCGGCGTTCTCGATCATCGGCAGGAAGGTCATGAGTCTGGCGCGGGGCAAATGGCCGGCGCGGCGCAAAGCATCGGCCAGCAGCAGCGGAAAGGCGCATTCGTCCATCTGGATGCCGGGCCAATAGGCCGATCCGTCGAGCCAGGCGTTCTGCGGCCAATGGCCGTCCGGCTGCTGGATGGAGCTGAGGTAATCGAGGATTTGCAGGGCCGAGGCAGCATCGCCGGCAGCAAGAAAGCCGCCGGCCGTCTCGACCAGATCGCGCGGCCAGACCAGATGGTAGCCGCCGAGGTCGTCATCACCCTTGTTGAAGCCCCACGGGATCGACAGGCTGGCGACCGCGGCGCCCGGCGTCGCGATCGACCGGTGCGTCGCCAGCACCGCCGTCGAGACGCGATAGAAGTTGATCCCGGGCACCGCGTGCCGGTCGTCCAGCGGCAGCAAGCCCTTTTGCCAATTGCGCCAGTTCTGGAGGTAGGATTTCGCCGCGGGTTCAAAACCCTGCTTCAGGCTGGCGAAAGCATGTTCTGCCGCTTCCTCTGGCGTCGAGCCAAATCCCAGCGCCAGCAAGGCCTTGGTCTCGGTGGCGGAAAAGCCGATCTCGCCCGTCAGCGCGACATTGCCCTCCTCGGCCCGCTGGTATGCCGCATCGAGCTCACCTGTATTGTGGAGTTGCTGCCAACCGTCGGAAAAGCCGACATAGCCGGCCGAACCGGTTCGCCAGGGCAGCGACGAGGCCAGAGCCAGGCAAGAGCCGCGCCCCGAGGCGAACAGCACCGGCTTTCCTTCGTGCTCACCGACCCAGGCGGTGTTGCCCATGCCGGCATTGACCAGATGCGGCGCCAGAAGCGCGTAGACGCGGTAGTCACCGGACACCCCTTTCAGCGCCGTGAAGGTGATTTCCTGCAGCAGCGCCGGGCGCGCCGGGTCGGCGAGGATGCGCTTTTCGATCCGCCAGGCGCCGTCATCAGCCGTGTTGACCAACCTGTAGGCGGGCACGCCGTCCTCGAACGGTTCGATCGTATGCGCGGCATCGCGTTTCTCTTCCGAGAAATAGCCGCCAGGGCCGGTGACGATCAAACCGAGGTCGCGGGTGCAGGCGCTGTCGACGCGCGGATAGTAGATTTCGTTGAGGATGCCGTGACTGATCGTGAACCAGATCCGGCCGGCCGGCGAAAGCGACGTTCCGACGCCACTCTTGGCGCTTGATGTCCAGCGCGCCGGGATTCCCGGGGCGCCCGGAGCAACGTTTTGCGTCACTGGCATTCTGTTTCGGTCTCCTGGCCTCCTCCCTAGACCAGGACGCGAACCCTTTACAATCATTGCACCGCAAGTTGATCGGGCGGGCCAATGGCAGGGCAACGAATTCGGGCTGACGGGTTTCGTCGGAGCCTTTGCCCGCGCATTGGATGACGGAGCATCAAACGAAAAACCCGCCTGTGCGGCGGGTCACTGGCGCAAATCAGCACCATAGGCAAAAATGTATCATAGCTGAGGGCAGGGAGTCAAGAAAAAATTCCTATGGCAACGGCTCCGTCGTTGACAGCGGCGGCGGCATGCGTCCACTATTTCGCGGCACGGGAGGATCGTGAAAGCAATGGCGGAAGTGTCCCTGGTCCTGATCGACCGGCTGCTGGCGATATCGCGGGCGCTTGCCGGCCATATCGATCCCGGCACGGCGTTCCGCGCGACCGCCATCGAGATCGGCACGCTCATTCCGCACGACCATATCGATCTGGCTGTGCTGTCTCACGATGGGCGCATGCATGCCTGCTACGAAGCCGGTTTCCACACCAGCTGGAGCGAGCTCGCCCAGCATCCGGTGGAAGGCAGTCCGATTCGCTTCGTGTTGTGGGGCAAGACGCCTTACCTGTTGTCGGACAACGCGCTTGTCGACGACCGTTTTCATTTTGCCGGCGCTTTCGACGAGCCGATTTTCGCGGCCAAGCTGCGCAGCCGCATCATCGTGCCGCTCAGGGCGCGCGGTAGCGTCATCGGCGCGCTCAATATCAGTCGGCACGAAATCGGCTGCTACACGCTTGCCGATGTCGCGGTCGCGCAGCAATGCGCCGACCTGATCGCGCCCTACATCTTCGCGCTGATCCAGACCGAGGAGGCGCGCCGCGCCATGCTGGCCGAGAGCGAGGCGCGCAACCGCGTCGAACTGCTGCGGGTCGGCGCCTCGCAATTGACCGAGGGCATGGAGCGCGAACGCCGGCGCATGGCCATGGACCTGCACGACCAGACGCTTGCCGATCTCGCCCGCATCGCGCGCCAGCTTTCGGCCTTGCGCGGCCAGGGCGTGGCGCGGGCCGCGCAGCTTGCCGACCTCGAGCAGGAGGTGGCCGGCTGTCTGACGGAACTGCGCCACATCGTCGACGCCATGCGGCCGAGCGTGCTCGAACTGTTCGGCCTGCGCGATGCGGTCGAAGCGCATCTCAACCGCAGTGTCAGCAAGGCCAAGCCGCCGATCGCCGTGCGCATCGCCGACACCAGCGACGGCGGCGCCGACAGTTTGCCGGAGCCTGTCCGCACCGCGCTCTACCGGATCGTGCAGGAAGCGATCAACAATGCCGTTCGACACGCCGCGCCGCACCGCATCGACGTGCTGCTGGCGTCGACCGCGAGCGTGCTGCGGGTGATCGTGACGGATGACGGCCAGGGCTGCGGCGCTGTCGATCCGGCCGCGTATGGCGGCATCGGCCATATGCACACGCGGGCAGCCCTTATCGGGGCGCGGCTGCGCATCGGCCAGGCCGGCCGCAAGAACGGCGGCACCCGTGTCGTCGTCGAGATCGACCGCCAGCCGTCGCGAGAACTGGCGGCGGCTGCAGCGGTGCCTGGCGAGTTCGCCGTATCGGAGGCCATGTGATGCTTGTGATGATCGCCGAGAATGACGGGCTGCACCGTAGCTTCGCGCGGCGAACGGTGGAGCAGCTGTGGCCCGGCGACGTCGAGGTGATCGAAGCGAGCGACGGCGAGGACGCCATCAACCTGGCGACTGAGCGCGAGCCATTGCATGTCGTGCTCGATTTGCAGATGCCGAAGGCGACGGGAATCGAAGTTGCCAAGGCGATCTGGAACCGCCGCGCCGGCACACACATCCTGTTCTGGTCGAATTTCGCCGACGAAGCCTATGTGCGCGGCGTGGCGCGCATCGTGCCGCCCGGCTCGGTCTATGGCTATGTGTTGAAGTCAGCGACGGAGGAGGGTATGCGGTCCGCCTTGCGCGGCGTTTTCCGCGATGGCCATTGCATCATCGACCGCGAGATCCGCGGCATCCAGCACCGCGTGCAGGACAAGTTCGAGGGCATCACCGACGGCGAATATGAGAGCCTGATCGACATCGCGCTCGGCCTCACCGACCGGGCGATCGCGGCACGTCGCGGCCTGTCGATCCGTGGTGCGCAGAGCCGCATCAAGCATGTCTATGACAAGCTCGGCATCATGCCGGCGGAGGACGGCGCCGGCGATGCTTCCGTGTTCAACTCGCGGACGCGGGCGATCTATCTCGCCATGGCGCGTGGCCTGATCAACATCGACGCACTGCGCCGCGAACAGGACCGGCTCGATGCCTGGCTGGCGGAACACTGAAACAGCGGCGGCCCCAACCCGGAACATCGGAAGGTCCGGTGCATTGCTAGTGAACGCCAACTCAATGCCTGCGGTTTCGAAGTGCGACCCTTATTTGCAGATTTATGGCACCTGGTGCGTGAAAGCGTCGTCGGCTTCATCAACGACAATGCTCTTAGTCATGGTGCGGCGATGGCTTTCTATGCCGCCACCTCACTGGCGCCGATCTTGCTGATCGTGGTTGCGATTGCTGGTCTCGTCTTCGGCCACGATGCCGCACAATTGGCCTTGTCCGCGCAGATATCAGGGCTGATGGGACCGGAAAGCGCCGATCTCCTCAAGACCGCGCTGGAAAATGCATCCGGCAGGCTGTACGGCACCTGGGCCGCGATCATAGGGCTGGTCACCTTGCTGGTGGCCGCGTCTGGCGTCTTCGGCGAGATGCAGCAGTCGTTGAACACAATCTGGAAGATCGAACCGCAAGGCAACTCCCTGTCGCGTCTGGTGCGGGCACGGGCCGCCAGTCTGGGGCTGGTGGCCGCACTCGGCTTCCTGTTGCTGGTCTCTCTCATCGCAAGCGCCGCGATTTCGGCACTGGGCGCTTTCATCAACGCCCATCTGCCGTTCGGAACGATCATACTCAGCGCGATCAATGGCGTCGTTTCGTTTGCGCTTATCTCCGTGATGTTTGCCGCCATCTACAAGGTTTTGCCCGATCGAACCCTGGAATGGCGCGATGTGGGGATTGGCGCTGTCGGGACCGCAGCCCTGTTCACACTGGGAAAATCGCTTATCGGCTGGTATATCGGCACCAGCGCGATTGCGTCTTCGTATGGCGCCGCCGGCGGCCTGCTCGTCATACTGCTCTGGGTTTACTACTCGTCGGAAATTTTCCTCCTCGGTGCCGAGTTCACGCGGGCCTATTCCGTTCGGCACGGCAGCCGGTCCGATCTGAACAGGTTGGTTCACAGCCCTTCATCGGCGCAGCACGGCTCGGCTCGAACACAACAGGAGTCCAACGCTGCCGGCGTGGTCGTGCTTGTGGCGGTGGCTTGCGCGAGCGCAACCCTGACCGCGCTTTTGCGGAGCGTCCGCCGGCCGTAATCCGAAACCGTCGTCACTCTGCCCCGATTGGCCATTGCGCGACTGTGCAAACGCACAGTCGGCCCTGCGCTTTGACCCGTATCGGCTCGTCGGCACCGCGCCTACGCTCTGCCCCAACAAGAAGACTGTATCGGGAAGCGCTCATGCCATTCGTCACCATGCGGAGTAGCACGGCTGTTCGCGCCGGGAGCCGATGATGTCGGTGTCGGCGCGTGCGCGCCATTCCGGCTTCGACGACGTCGTCGGCAATGCGACCATCGAGACGCTGGCGAGCGGCTTCGGCTTTCTCGAAGGGCCGGTCTGGCATCCCTACGAGAAATGGCTGGTCTTCTCCGACATTCCGGAAAGCCGGATGTATCGCCGCAGTGCCGAAGGCGAGATCGAGCTGTTCCGCGAGCCGAGCCACAAGGCCAATGGCAACACGCTGGACCGCCAGGGGCGGCTGGTCACCTGCGAGCACGCAACAAGCCGCGTGACCCGCGCCGAGCCCAACGGCAGCGCAACGGTGCTTGCCACGCACCATCAGGGCAAGCAGCTCAACAGCCCGAACGACATCGTCGTCGCCACCGGCGGATCTATCTACTTCACCGATCCGGGCTATGGCCGGAAGGAATTCTATGGCGTGCCACGCCCGCAGGACCTGCCGCTCCAAGGCGTCTACCGCATCGATGGCGATGGCGCCCGGCTGACATTGCTGGCCGACGATTTCGGGCAGCCGAACGGGCTTTGCTTTTCGCTGGACGAGTCGCGGATGTTCATCAACGACACCGAACGCGGGCACATCAGGGTGTTCGGTGTCGAAGCCAATGGCGACCTCAATGGCGGCGCGGTGTGGGCAGTGACCGAGGGCGAGGGACCGGGAGCGCCCGACGGCATGAAGATCGACAGCCGCGGCAATCTTTACTGCACAGGACCCGGCGGCATCCACATTTTCGACGCGTCGGGCGCCCTTCTTGGCGTCACCCGGACGCCCGAAGATTGCGCGAATTTCACCTTCGGCGACGACGATTTGCAAAGCCTCTACATTACCGCGTCGACGTCGCTGTACCGGCTGAGGGTTCGCGTGCCGGGATTGAGACTGTTTTGAGCTCGCGACAATCCGTGCTCAAATCAGAGTTGGGAGTGAGGCCGGGGTCAAAGCCGGTGGGAATGCAGCAGTCAACACATCTGGGAGGATAACGACATGAAGAAACTGTTCGTTCTGGGGGCTCTGGCGGCAATGCTCGCCTCGGGCACGGCGCTGGCCGACACCAGTGGCAAGAAGATCGCTTTTTCCAACAATTATGCCGGCAATTCCTGGCGGCAGGCGATGCTCGACAGCTATGGCATCGTCACCAAGAAGGCGGTCGCCGACAAGGTGGTCGGCGCGGCCGACATCTTCACCACCGCCGACAAGGAAGTGCCGACGCAGGCTGCACAGGTGCAGAACCTGATCCTGCAGGGCTATGACGCGATCGTCATCAACGCAGCCTCGCCAGATGCGCTCAACGGCGCCATCAAACAGGCTTGCGATGCCGGCATCGTCGTCGTCTCCTTCGACGGCACCGTAACCGAACCTTGCGCCTACCGCGTCGTCGTCGACTTCAAGGACATGGGCAAGCAGGAAATCGAGCAGATGGCCAAATTCCAGCCCAAGGGCGGCAATCTGCTTGAAATCCGCGGCCTTGCCGGGACCTCGATCGACGATGCCATCCATGCCGGCATCCTCGAGGGGGTCGCCGCCCATCCCGAGTTCAAGATCGTCGGTTCGGTGACCGGCGACTGGGACCAGACGACGGCGCAAAAGGCGGTGGCGACCATCCTGCCGTCGCTGCCCGACATCGTCGGCGTGGTCGACCAGGGCGGTGACGGTTACGGCGCGGCCCAGGCCTTCGCCGCCGCCGGCAAGCCGCGCCCGACCATCATCATGGGCAACCGCCAGGACGAGCTGCAGTGGTGGAAGGAGCAGAAGGACAAGGACGGCTACCAGACCTGGTCGGCTTCGATCGCGCCCGGCGTGTCGTCGCTCGCCTTCTGGGTGGCGCAGCAGGTGCTCGACGGCCGCACCGACATTCCGCACGATCTGCTGGTGCCGTATCTGGCCTTCACACAGGACGATTTCGAGGCCGAGCTGCCGAAGATCCCCAAGGGCGGCGTCGCCAGCCACGAATACACGCAGGAAGATGCGATCGCGGCCATCAAAGCCAACATCAAGTGAGCCTTGAACAAGCGTTGCCCTCCGGATCATCGAGCGGATATCGTTGAGCATGCCTGAAGGGAACGCTGACATCATCAGACTGAACGGCGCCGAAAAGCATTTCGGCGCCGTTCGCGCGCTGGGCGGCGTCGATTTTCACGTCGGCCCCGGCGAGTGCGTTGGTCTCGTCGGCCACAATGGCGCCGGCAAATCGACACTGATGCACATGGTGGCGGGCACGCTGGTGCCCGACAGCGGGCAGATCGGCGTGCATGGCGAAACCGAGGACAACTACTCGGTGTCGCGCGCGCAGCAGCTCGGCATACGCTGCGTGTTCCAGGAACTGTCGCTGTGCCCCAACCTCAGCGTCGCCGAGAACACGCGCATCAACCACGCGTCGCTGCGCGGCTTTGGCTGGCGTCGCAAGGCGGCCGAGCTGATCGCTGCCAAGCTCGACGAGATCTTTCCGGGCCACAGCATTTCGGCGTCCGATATTGTCGGCGACCTGTCGATCGGTCGGCGCCAGATGGTGGAAGTGGCGCGCGCCTTCACCGTCACCCAGGATCGTCTCGACCTCGTCATCCTCGACGAGCCGACATCGTCGCTCGATGCGCATACGGCGGGCCAATTGCTGGCCTTCGTCCGCCGCTTCGTCGCCGGTGGCAAAAGCTGCATCCTGATCTCTCATGTGCTGGGCGAGGTGCTGCGCAATGCCGATCGCATCGTGGTGATGCGCGACGGCAAGGTGGTTGTCGCCGACGCCGCCAGTGCCTTCGACCGCGACCGGCTGGTGACGGCGATGGGCGGAGCGGAGGCGCGCCAGAAGATCGCGGCGCAAATAGCGGCTGCCAAGCCCGCCGCCAGTCCGCTACGGGTCCGGGCGCGGCCCGCCGCGCAGAAGGACGGCACCGACCTTGTCGCCTGCGCCGGGGAGATCATCGGCCTTGCCGGTCTGGCGGGACACGGCCAGACCGACCTGCTGCTGGCGATCTTTAGCGCGGCATCGCGCGCCAAGGCAGGCATCGAGGTGACGGCGCCGGTGGCGCTGGTCGCCGGCGACCGCCAGTCGGACGGCATTTTTCCGCAATGGTCGATCGCGCAGAATATAGGCATCCGCTCGCTGGCGCGGCTGCGCAGCGGGCTGTTGATCTCGCCGCAGCGCGAGGTCGAACTCGCTGCACTATGGCAGAAGAAGATCGGCATCCGCACGCCCGATATGAACAACAACATTTTCTCGCTGTCGGGCGGCAACCAGCAGAAGGCGCTGTTTGCCCGCGCGCTCGGCTCGGATGCGCAGATCGTGCTGATGGATGATCCGATGCGCGGCGTCGATATCGGCACCAAGCTGGAGGTCTATGACCTCGTGCGCGAAGAGGCTGCCCGAGGCCGCACCTTCCTCTGGTACACCACGGAAACCGAAGAGCTCGACAATTGCGATCACATCTATGTCTTCAAGAACGGCCGCATCGTCGCCAATCTGCGCCGCGACGAGTTGACCGAAGAGAAGATCATCCAGTCCTCCTTCGGCGATGCGGCCTGAGATGACGGCCGCCAGCCTCGACACCGCCGCCAGGACGTCCGCCGAGCGAGGCGCACTGGCCCGTGCCCGTCTGTTGCGCGGGCTGCTGCCGGCGCTGTCGCTGGCGCTGGTGCTGCTCGCCATCGCCTGGCTCAACCCGCGCGCCATCAGCTATTTCGGCTTCAGCCTGATGCTCAATTTGGCGATCCCGATCGCGTTGGCGACCATCGCGCAGATGTTCGTTATCGCCGGAAACGAGCTCGACCTGTCGATCGGCACCTTCGTCGGCTTCGTCGGCTGCGTCACGGCGACCTGGCTGAAGGACGCGCCGCTCATCGGTGCCGTCATCCTGCTTGGATCGATCGGCGTATATGCGCTGCTCGGCGCGCTGATCCATCTGCGCAATCTGCCGTCCATCGTGGTGACGCTCGGCATGAGTTTCGTCTGGCAGGGGCTGGCGATTCTCGTCTTGCCCAAACCGGGCGGCAAGGCGCCGGACTGGCTGCTCGGGCTGATGGCGTTCAAGCCGCCCTTCATTCCGTTCCCGATCATCGCCGCGCTGCTGATCGGCCTCATCGTTCATTTCGGCCTGATGCGCACTTCCTATGGCGTGATCCTGCGCGGCTCCGGCGGCAATCCGGCGGCACTCGGCCGCGCCGGCTGGTCGCTACTCAAGACCAAGATCGTGCTGTTTGCGCTGGCCGGTCTGTTCGGCGTGCTGTCCGGCATGGCGCTGATCGGCATCACCACCTCGGCCGACGCCAATATCGGCAATGGCTACACGCTGCTGGCGATCGCCGGCGTCATCCTCGGCGGCGGCGAATTCGTCGGCGGCCGGGTGTCGCCGATAGGTGCTGTGATCGGCGCGCTGACGCTGGCGCTGGCGGCCTCGCCGCTGCTCACCTTCATGCACATTCCACCCGATTGGCAGGTTGCCGCCAACGGCGCCATCCTCATCATCGTGCTGGCGGCGCGGGTGCTGATCAGCCGCAAGGAGAGGTGAGCGATGACATCGGTGAAATCGCTGCTCGCCAAACCCTGGATCTGGTCGTTCATTGGCGCGCTTCTGGTGTGGCTGGCGACCATCGCCTTCACCGGCGGTTATGGCGCCGGCGGCATGGTCACCGCGGCCCTGTCGCTGGCGGTGTTCACGGTCATTGTCGGCGTCGGCCAGATGTTCGTCATCACTCTGGGACCGGGCAATGTCGACCTGTCGCTGCCGGCCAATATCGGCCTTGCCAGCGCCGTCGCGATGAAAGTGATGGACGGCAACGATTCCATGATCGCGGTCGGGTTGCTGGCGGCGCTTGCCTGCGGGGCGGCGATCGGCGCCGCCAACTACCTGCTGATCTGGGCGCTGCGCATCCCACCGATCATAGCCACTTTGTCGGCCAGCTTCATCATCCAGTCGATCGACATCAGCTACGGCCGCGGCCTGCAGATCAAGCCGCCGCCGGGCTTCGCCGATTTCGCCAACAGGCAAATCCTCGGCATTCCGGTGCTGGCCATCCTCACCGTGCTGTTCACCATCGGTGCGGCGGTCGCCCTGCAGCGCATGATCTATGGCCGCTCGGTGCTGGCGATCGGCCAGAATATCCGCGCCGCTTGGCTCGCCGGCGTCAATGTCGGCCGCATCCGCTTCCTCACCTACACGCTGTCGGGCGCGCTCGGCGGCATCGACGGCGCGCTGCTCGCCGGCTATTTCCGCGGCGCCAATGTCGATATCGGCAATGAATATTTGCTGGCCTCGATCGCCGTCGTCGTCATCGGCGGCACGTCGGTGGCCGGCGGCAAGGCCAATGTGCCTGGCGTGTGGGGCGCGGCGCTGTTCCTGGTGCTGCTTTTGACCATGCTCAACACGTTTGGGGTGAGTGCCGGGGTGCGATTGCTGCTGACGGGGCTGATCATTGTCGGGGTGATCACAGCGGCGGGCGGGCAGAAGGCGCCGCGGTAGGCTCCGCCTTCGTCGTCCCAGGGCTGTAATCATTGTGCCAGGCCGACACCCGGTTCCCTTCGACGTCATGGCGCTGTAAATCCCGTTCGCGCGGCCACGGTCGCTGAAAAGAGCTGGGAGGTGTGCGTGTCCGATTTCGTGAAGATCCACCGTGACGGCGACGTCGCCATCGTCACCATCGACAATCCTCCGGTCAACGCGCTGAGCTTCCATGTTCGCGAACCGCTGATGCAGGCGCTGGTTGAGTTGCGCGACGATGCTTCGGTTGCCGCCATCGTCATTGCATGCGCCGGCCGGACCTTTGTCGCTGGCGCCGACATCACCGAATTCGGCAAGCCGATGCAGCAGCCGGAGCTGCGCGCCATCGTGGCTATGCTGGAGACCATCGCCAAGCCGACGGTGGCCGCCATCCACGGCACCGCGCTCGGCGGCGGGCTGGAGCTGGCGCTCGGCTGCCATTTCCGCGTCGCCGATGCCGGCGCCAAGCTCGGCCTGCCGGAAGTCAGGCTCGGCCTGCTGCCGGGGGGCGGCGGCACGGTGCGGCTGCCGCGCCTGGTCGGCGCGGTGAAGGCGCTCAGGATGATCGTCTCCGGTACGCCGATCGGTGCGACCGAGGCGCATGCCGCCGGTCTCGTCGATGCCGTCTTCGAAGGCGATCTGACGACGCATGCCGTGAACTTCGCCAGGGAAATTGCCCGCAAGGGTGGCCCCTTCACGCCGGTGCGCGATCGCAATGAGGGGCTCAAGGAGACCGACCTCGTGGCTTTAGACGCCGAGGCTGCGGACCTCGCTAGGAAGGCGCGCGGGCTCGAGGCGCCGATCGCCTGTGCGCTGTCGGTGCGCAATGCCGTCACGCTGCCCTTCGATGCGGCGCTGGCGGCGGAACGTGCGTTGTTCGTGAAACTGGTCGGCAGCGACCAGTCGCGGGCGCAGCGGCATTTGTTCTTCGCCGAACGTGAGGCGGCAAAGGTTTCGGGAAAAGACATCGTCAAGCGCAGGATTGCCCGCGTCGGCGTCATCGGCGCCGGCACGATGGGCGGCGGCATCGCCATGGCCTTCGCCAATGGCGGCTATCCCGTGACCTTGCTGGAAACCAGCCATGAGGCATTGCAGCGCGGCTTGGCGACGATCGACAGAAACTACTCGGTGTCCGTCACGCGCGGTTCGCTAAGCGAAGTCGCCAAGCGAGAGCGGCTCGCCCAGTTCAAGGGCTCCACCGATTATGCCGATCTCGCCGATTGCGACCTGATCGTAGAGGCGGTGTTCGAGGACATGGCGGTCAAGAAGGAGGTGTTCGGCAAGCTCGAAGCGGTGGCCAAACCGGGCGCGATCCTCGCCACCAACACCTCCTATCTCGACATCAACGAAATCGCCGCCTCGACCTCGCGGCCGCAGGATGTACTCGGCCTGCATTTCTTCTCGCCGGCCAATGTCATGAAGCTCCTGGAGATCGTGCGCGCCGACAAGACCGCGCCCGATGCGCTGGCGACCGTCGTCGACCTGGCGCGGCGGATCGGCAAGGTGGCCGTTGTCGTCGGCGTCTGCCACGGCTTCGTCGGCAACCGCATGCTGGCCGCGCGCGGCTCGGAATCGGAAGCGCTTCTTCTGGAAGGCGCGACGCCCAGCCAGATCGACCAGGTCTTCACCGATTTCGGCTGGCCGATGGGGCCTTTCCAGATGGGCGATCTCGCCGGTCTCGACATTGGCTGGCGCAACCGCAAGGCGCGTGGCCTGTCGGCCGTGATCGCCGACACGCTGTGCGAACAGGGGCGTTTCGGCCAGAAGACCGGCCGGGGTTTTTACCTTTACGAGGCTGGCGCGCGTACACCAGTGCCGGATCCCGAGGTTGAAGCGCTGATCTGCGACAAGGCCGCGGAGAAGGGCATCGTGCCGCGCGCGATCAGTGCGGAGGAAATCATCGAGCGCACGCTTTACCCCCTGGTCAACGAGGGCGCCAAGATCCTTGAGGAAGGCATAGCGGCCCGTGCGTCCGACATCGATGTCGTCTGGGTCAATGGCTACGGCTTTCCCATCGGCAAGGGCGGGCCGATGTTCTGGGCTGGCCTCGAAGGCCCGGCCAGGATCATCGAGCGGCTCGAGTACTGGCATCAACGGACAGGCAAGGACGTGTTCAAGCCGGCGCCGCTGCTGAAGCGGATGGTCGAGACCGGGTCGTGGAACGGCGACGCGATAGCCTGATCAATCGTCATGGGCAATCCACCCAATTGTCGAGGTCTGCGCTGCCCCTCATCGCCCTGCCGGGCGTTCGTTGTTCGAAAAGCCAAGCAGTTGGCTTTTCGTCCGCTGCGCGGACCACGCCTCGACTCCCCGTATAGTGACGGGGAGAAGGGGCTCGCGGTAACCTCGTCGCCTGTCTTGCAACGTTGGAGATTGGCGAAACCGGTAATTACTGCGCCCCTCTCCCCGTCCCTATACGGGAGAGGATGCCGGCAGGCAGGTGAGGGGCAGCGCCGGCGTTCGCAAAAAAGTGACGCGAATTCGAAATCCGAAGCGATTGCCCAGGTAAGCGGCGGGGGCGAAGTAGCTACCTTATCCGCGCGTCGATGATCTCGACGAAACGTGCGAACAGGCCGGCCTGCGACTTGATCTTGAGCTTGCGGTAGATGTTGCGCCGATGGACCTTCACGGTGCCCGGCACGATGCGCATGGCCCTGGCGATCGACTCCGTCGAATGCCCCTGCAGCACCAGGTCGACGACATCTTTTTCGCGCGGCGTCAGCGACAGGCTCTGCCAGATGTGGGCGCGGTCGAACTCGTTGACCGGAGTGGTCTCGTCCTGCTGCGCCTCTGCCGGTTCGTCGGCCGGAAGGGCGGGCCAGCGCAGCCTGGCGAAGCTGATCACCGCCGGCGCCATGTCGCGCAGCAATCTGGCATCGGCGGTGCCGAACGGGCCTGAAGCGCGCAGCCGCATCAGTGAGAGCACCAGCGCATCCTTGCCCGGCAGAGGCACGAAGAAGCCGACCTCCTCGGCCAGCCTGGTCTGGCTGTAGTAGGAGCGGAAATACTCGCTGGCATAGAAACGGTCCGGCGCCAGTTCGCGCATGCGCCAGAAGCCTTCCTTGCGCTCGACCGCAGCATGATGGAACGGGTCGAGCAGATACGGCCCCTCCTGGTAGAGCGCGACGAAGACGTGGCTTTCGGCCGGCGAGAAGGTCTCGAACAGCAGCGGCGGGCGCGCGGCGCCGCGATAGCCGAACACCACGCAGTGGTCGAAGCTGACATGGAGCCGCAGCCAATCGACCAGCGCATTGCCGAACAGGTCGCCACTGGTCTCCCGCGTCGCCGCGACGAGCGTGGCGAGCTGGCTGTATTCGTCGCTGCGGGACAATCCATACCCCCTTAAACGAGAAAATATATCAGATATACCACCTAGGAGGTATATACTAGCCGCCATTGGCTCTGGTAGCGTCCCGATATTGCCCTGTTGCTGGAGCCATCAGCCTTGACCGCAGTGCCCGACATCGAGTTTCGCGGCGTCACCAAGCGCTATGGCGCGGTGACCGCGGTCAGCGGCATCGATCTCGCTGTCCCGCCCTCCGCCTTTGTCGCGTTGCTCGGGCCGTCCGGCTGCGGCAAGACCACCTGCCTGCGCATGATCGGCGGCTTCGAACAGCCGAGCGAAGGCCGGGTGTTCATTCGCGGCCAGGATATGGCAGGCACGCCGCCCTACCGGCGGCCGGTCAACATGGTGTTCCAGCAATACGCGCTGTTTCCGCATCTCGATGTCGAGGACAACGTCGCCTACGGGCTGCGCCAGGCGCGGCCAAGGCTGTCTTCGCGCGAGATCGCCTCAAGAGCGGGCGAGGCGCTCGAAATGGTGCGGCTCGCCGGCTATGGCCGCCGCAAGATCCACGAACTGTCGGGCGGCCAGCAGCAGCGTGTGGCGCTGGCACGAGCCCTGGTCAACAAGCCGGCGGTGCTCTTGCTCGACGAGCCGCTGGCTGCGCTCGACAAGAAGCTGCGCACCGACATGCAGATCGAGCTGCAGAACCTGCAGCGCGAGATCGGCATCACCTTCGTGCTGGTCACGCACGACCAGGAGGAAGCGCTGTCGATGAGCGATTTCGTCTGCGTCATGAACGGCGGCCGCATCGTCCAGCTCGGGCAGCCGAGCGAGATCTATGACGAACCGGCCGATTTGTTCGTCGCCGATTTCGTCGGCAAGACCAACCTCTTGAGCGGTACCGTCGCCGGACATTCGGGCGAGCTGGTGGAGGTGGCGCTTGCCGACGGCACCGTCATTGCAGCGCGCAAACGAACCGCCCTGCAGCAAGGCGAGGCCGTTTCGGTCAGCCTGCGTCCTGAATCGCTCAGCCTTGGCGCCCAGACGGGCGGCCCCTTCAAAGGCGTCGTCCGCAACCGGATCTTCCTCGGCTCGACGGCGGAATACGCGATCGAGGTCCAGGGCATCGGAACGCTGCTGGCCAAGGCCGATCACCTGATCGGCCACGGCAATCTCTTCAAGCCGGGTGAACCCGTCGCCATCGGCTTTGCCTCCGGAACGCCGCTGGCGTTTGCGGAGACCAAGAACAACGGGGCCAACCAGAGGGTAGATAAACATGTCGAGATCATATCGTGACGGACTGCCGATAAGCCCCAAGAATTTTGTCGATCAGCTGATGCGTTTGAAGCGCGGCTCGATCGGCCGCCGCGACTTCCTCGGCCTCACCGGCCTTGGCATTGCCACGGCGGTGATGGCGCGCGAGATCGGCATCATGCCGACACCGGCCTTTGCCGCCGAAAGCCTTGGCGACCGCATGTCGATCGCCACCTGGCCGAACTACCATGACCCGGCGACGTTCGAGAATTTCAAGAAGGACACCGGCGTCGCCGTCGAGGTCAACGTGTTCGGCTCCAACGAGGAGATGCTGGCCAAGCTGCAGGCCGGCGCCTCGGGCTGGAGCCTGTTCGTGCCGACCAACTACACGATCTCGACTTACAAGAAACTCGGCATCATCGAGCCGCTGGAGATGGCGAAGCTGCCGAATTTCGACGGCTCGCAGCAAGATCCCCGCTTCACTGGGGAAGGCACGATCGATGCGGTGACCTATGCGGTGCCGAAGAACTGGGGCACCACCGGCTTTGCCGTCAACACGAAGAAGCTGACCAAGCCGATGACCACCTGGAAGGAGTTCTGGGATACCGCCATGGCCGAAGGTGACAGCCGCACCATGGTGCACGACTACCAGCTGACCACGATCGGCAATGCGCTGAAATATTACGGCTATTCGTTCAACTCGTTGAAGCAAGACGAGCTCGCCAAGGCGGAGGAACTGCTGCTCAAGGTCAAGCCGCATCTGTTCGCGGTCTCCTCCGACTACCAGCCGGGCATGCGCGCCGGCGACGCCTGGATGACGATGTGCTGGACGAACGATGGCGCGCAGTTGCATCGCGACATTCCCGAGATCGCCTATGTGCTGGGCAAGGAAGGCGGCGAGATCTGGACCGATTTCTACGCCATTCCGAAAGATGCGCCGAACAAGCCGGCCGGCTACGCCCTGCTCAACTACCTGATGAACCCGCAGGTGGCGGTGAAGGAGCATCTGGCCAATGGTGCGCCGTCGACCGATGCGCGGGTCAACAAGCTGCTGCCCAAGGAAGTGCTCGACAATCCGATCCTCTATCCGGCGGCCGACCTGTTGACGCCGCTGGAATTCGGCGCGGCGGCAACGCTGACAGATCCCGGCCGCGCAGAGCTGATGGCGCGCTTCAAGTCGGCCTGAGGGGCGGTCTGGCGCGGACAATTGACCGGCGGGCATATGTCCGCCGGTATCGGGGCGGTTTTCAATGCGCGGCAATAGATTTCGTCACAACCTCACGACCGCCATGCTGCTCGGTCCGGCGACCGCGTGGCTGGTGGTGTTTCTGGTGCTGCCATTCATTGCCATCGCGGTGTTCAGCGTCGGCGAACGGGCGCCGGAAGGCGGCTATCAAGCGGCTTTCACCTTCGCGCAATATGCCAATCTTCCGGCGCGGGCGGCTGCCTTCTGGAACACGATGGTGCTGGCGCCGATAGGGGCGCTCGCCTGTCTGCTCGTCGCTTATCCCGTTGCTTATTATCTTGCTCTGCGCGCACCGCAGCGCTGGCGGCTGATCCTGCTGGCGCTAGTCGTCATTCCGTTCTGGACCAGCCTTTTGATGCGGACCTATGCCTGGATGTATATCCTGGGCGGGCGCGGCATCCCGGCTCTGCTGTCCTATATCGGTTTCGAGGATATCAGGCTGATCAACACGCCGGGCGCGGTGCTGCTCGGCATCGTCTATGGCTACCTGCCGCTGATGATCCTGCCGATCTATGTCAGCCTTGAGCGGCTCGACCGCCGGCTGCTGGAAGCCTCCGCCGATCTCGGCGCGACGCCGCTCTCGACCTTCCTCGGCGTGACCCTGAAACTGTCGCTGCCGGGCGTGATGACCGGCTTCTCGCTGGTCATGATCCTGCTGCTGGGCGAATATCTGATCCCGACGCTGCTTGGCGGCGGCAAGGTGTTCTTTATCGGCAATGCGCTGGTCGACCTGTTCCTGCAATCGCGCAACTGGCCGTTCGGTTCGGCCATCGCGATCACGCTGGTGCTGGTTTCGGTGGTGGTGCTGATTGCCGCCAATCGCATTTCGACCCGGGTTTCGGGCGCCCGCCGGGTGGATTTGATCTGATGCGCGCCTTCGTCATTGTGGTGTTCGCCTTCCTCTATCTGCCGATCGCACTGGTCGTGCTGTTCTCCTTCAACGCCGGCCACCATGCCAGCGAGTTCACCGGCTTTTCGGTGCAATGGTACGGCAAGGCGCTGGCGAACCCGTTCCTGGTCGAAGCGCTGAAGAACAGCCTGTTCATCGCCACCACCAGCGCCTTGCTGGCGGCGTTGTGCGGCACTGCGGCGGCACTCGGCCTGGCGCGCGTCGGCATCAGAACACGCGCGGTCTTCGATGCGCTTCTGGGCGCCGCGATCGTCGTTCCGGGCGTCGTCATCGGCATTTCGACACTGGTCGCGCTCGTCCAGCTGTTCACGGTCGTCAATCCGTTCCTCGCCTCGATCTGGCCCGACGACCAGCCGCCGCGCCTGGCGCTCGGCTACGGCTCGATCATCGCGGCGCACGGCCTGTTCTCCATGGCGCTGGTGACGATGATCGTCGGCACGCGTCTCGGCAGCCTCGACCGCAATCTGGTCGAGGCGTCGAGCGATCTCTACGCCACGCCATTGACGACGTTCCGCTCGATCGTGCTGCCGCAGATCATGCCGGCCGTCGTTGCCGGTTTCCTGCTCGCCTTCACCTTCTCCTTCGACGATTTCATTGTGGCCTTCTTCGTCGCCGGGGCGCAGACGACGCTGCCGATCTATGTCTTCGCGTCGATCCGGCGCGGCGTGACGCCGGAGATCAACGCCATCGCGACGATCGTGCTCGTCGCTTCCGTGCTGCTTGTGGTGCTTGCCCAATGGCAATTGCGCCAGCGCAAGCCGTCGAACTGAAAGTCGCATCATGATCCTCAAAGACCGCATCGCCGTCGTGACCGGCGCCGGCTCCGGCATCGGGCGCGCCGGCGCCATGATCATGGGCAGGGAAGGCGCGGTGGTCGTCATCGCCGACAGGGATCAGGCCGCCGGCGAAGCAACGGCTTCGGACATAAGGGCAGTGGGCGGGCAGGCCGAGGCGATCGCCACTGACGTCGCGGACGATGGGGCGCTGGAAAAGCTCATTGCCGGCACGATCGAGAGGCACAGGCGCATCGACATCCTGCACAATCACGCCGGCATCCAGGTCGGCGGAACGCTGACCGAGGTCGAGGTCGGCGGCATGGACGCGTCATGGCGGGTCAATGTGCGGGCGCAGTTCCTGGCGGCCAGGATGGTCATGCCGTCGATGGTCGCACGAGGCGGTGGTGTCATCCTCAACACCGCCTCCAATTCGGGCGTGTTCTACGACCGCGAGATGATCGCTTACGCCACTTCCAAACACGCGGTAGTGGCAATGACGCGGCAGATGTCGCTCGACTATGCCCGGCACAATGTCCGCGTCAACGCGCTCTGCCCGGGCTGGGTCGACACGCCGTTCAACGAACCGTTCATCGCCCAGATGGGCGGACGCGAGGCGATCGAAACCTATGTCCGCACCAAGATTCCGATGGGACGCTGGGCCAGCGCCGATGAGATCGCGGAAGCGATCCTGTTCCTCGTCTCCGACCGCTCATCCTTCATGACCGGCCAGGCGCTGGTAATCGACGGCGGTGAAAGTATCGGCTGAGACTTGTGCTTTCTTTATCAATTGCCCTGTTTCAAAGCCTTTCCGATATACCACGTCACGACTTTCACCCATGCCGCTGGATGCCGGCAGGACTATAGTCCTGCCGGCATGGGACTTCAGTGCCATCGCCGTTCGAGAGCGCTGATTCGTGTTTAATTTCAAATGGTTATGCTTCGGGCTGATCGGCAGATCGCGTATTGAGACAGCATTTGTCTAAAGTTTACTCTGTACAATTAGCGATTTCTCATAGGACGGTCGCTAGCGGTCGGGCCAGGTGACGATTCCCGAGGAGATTACCATGACAAACCGGAAAACTCTGTTCGCGGCGCTTGCCGCATTGGCGCTTCTGGCGTCTCCGGCGCTCGCCGGAGCCGGCGGCAACGGGCACGGCGGCGGCAATGGCGGTGGCAACGGCAACGGCGGGGGCAATGCCGGCGGTAACGGCGGCAATAGCAATGGCAAGAGCGGCGCTTCGCACGGCAAGTCTTCGTCGGCTCGGGGGCAGGTGGCAAAGGCCAAAACGGACGACACCACGGTCGACAAGACCACAAAGGTCTCGTCGGTTCCCAAGGAGAAGAACATCCACGCCAAGCTCGGCCGGCTGAACTCGCTTCAGCGCAACATCAACGCCTATATGAACTCGAAGAGCAAGAAGTTCGCTGCCATCCAGGCCTTCGTGACGCAGTCCGCCAAAGCCAAGGTTGCTCAGGCCGCCGCTGAAGCGGCCCAGGAGAAGCTGGATGCGCTGAATTCTCAGTTGACCGCGCTGACATCGCTGACGCCCGAGCAGATTGCGGCCATGACGCCCGAAGATCAGGCGGCCTTGCCTGGGAAGATAACGGATCTGGAGGCCGAAATCACTGCCCAGGAGGCAGAGGTCACCGCCGCCAATGAGGCGGCTGCCGCGGCAGAGGTCGGCACCGATGATGCATCGCTCGACGCGGCACTGGCGGATATGGCCAACAAGCCGGTCGACGCTGCGGTCACGTCCTGGGCTCAGGGCGTCCTTGCCGACAAGATCGACCAGACGGCCGCCGCGATGCAGGCGGAAACGACGCCGTAACGACTTGCCGTTGAATCGGCAGTAGCCAATCGAAGAAAGATGCCGCCGGGCCTTCGCCCGGCGGCATTGCTTTTTCCCGGTCATGGACTGGCTATCCCAGGATAGCCACCGAGCTGGCTATCCGGAGCTGGCGAGGTTCGAAACACTCAGACGTGCTTGCGGCCACCGGTCTCGCGGAACCAGCTGTCGGGGTACGGATACCACCATTCCTGGATTGCAGGCTTGTGGTCGATGATCACCATTTTGGAGCGGCGGAAGGCGTCGAGCCCCTGGCGTCCGAGCTCGCGGCCGAGGCCCGAGGCCTTCCAGCCGCCGAAGGGCAGGGCATCATTGTCGATCAGCGGGTTGTTGACCCAGACCATTCCGGCTTCGAGCCGTTCAGCCGCCTCGTGGGCTTCGGCCAGATCGGTGGTGAAGACAGAGGCGCCGAGCCCGAACGGGCTGTCATTGGCAAGCCGGATCGCCTCGTCGAAATCCCTGACCCGGCAGATGGCGGCGACCGGTCCAAAGCATTCTTCGCGCACGATTGCCATGTCCGGGGTGACGCCGGTCAGGATCGTCGGCTCGTAGAACCAGCCGGTGTTGTGTGCCGGAGGGATGCGTCCGCCGGTCACCGCCTTGGCGCCGTGGGCGATGGCATCGTCGACAAGACGCATGACTTTGGTCCGCGCGCTTTCGCTGACCAGCGGTCCGATCTCGGTCTTGTCCATGCCGTTGCCGATGCGCAGCGCTTGGGTCCTTTCGACGAACAGCGCGACGAAGCGGTCATGAACGGCATCGACGACGAAGAAACGCTCGGCGGAGGTGCAGACCTGGCCGGTGAGATGGAAGGCCGCGGTGACGCTGCCGGCCGCCGCGATCTCAAGCGGCGCGTGTTGGCTGATGATTAGCGGATCGCTGCCGCCGGCCTCGATGACGCAAGGTTTCATGCGTTCGGCGCAGGCCACCGCCACCGCCTTGCCGGCGGCGACCGAGCCGGTGAAGGCAACCGCATGGGTGCGTTCGGAGGCGATCAGCGCCTGCGCCGTGGCCGCTCCACCAGGCAGGCAGGAGACCAGCCCTTCCGGCAGCGAGCGGAACACGGTCATGTAGTCCAGCGTCGACAGGGTCGTCGCCTCGGCCGGCTTGATGACGCAGGCATTGCCGGCGGCGAGCGATGCGGCGACCGTCCAGCACATCAGCAGGATCGGGAAGTTGTAGGGCATGATGTGGACGGATACGCCATAGGGCTCGTAGCGCGCATACTGGAACGAACCGGCCTGCGTCGTGCCGGCGATCTTGCCGGCATCGTCGCGCGCCATCTCGGCGTAGTAGCGGAAGATCGGCGCGCAGTTGGCGATCTCGCCGATCGCTTCGGGGTAGGGCTTGCCCATCTCGCGCACCATCAGCTCGGCGCAGCGGGTGAAGTTGGCCACCTCGATGGCGTTGGCGACGGCATGCAGGTGCTTGGCGCGGCTCTTGGCGTCGAGCTTTTTCCAGGCGGCCTGCGCCCTGGTCGCGGTGGTGAGCACGGCATCGATCTCGCTATCGCTGGCTGCAGCGATGGCGCCGACTGTTTCGATCGTCGCCGGATCGATCACCGGCTTTGCCGTGCCTGCCATCGGCCGGTAGTCCGGGTTGACGAAGAAGGTCGGCCGGTCAGGGGAGAAATCCATGGACATCCTCTCGGATCCGCTCAGCGGATCATGTAGACCTTCTTGATCGTCTCATGGACGGTGCAGACGCCCTTCCAGTCCTGCGGGAAGAAAGCTGCGGTGTCCGGTTCGATCTCGATGACCTCGCCGGATTCGTGGACGTAGGTGCAGCGTCCTTCGAGGAAGTGGCAGAACTCGTCGCGGGTGACATGGCAGTGCCATTTCCCTGGTGTGCAGACCCAAAGCCCGCATTCGGAGCGGCCTTCCGGCCCCTTGTACAGCAGCTTGCCCGAGGTGTGGGATTGCCCCTCGATCATGGTCGGGATGACGCCCCAGTCGACGAGGTCGGTAATGGTGAGCGGGGATTTCATGATGGGTGTGGTCATGTCGATTTCCTTGAAAAGAGTGCTCAGCGGCACATGAAGGCCTTGGTCAGCGTTTGCCTGATGATGGAGATGCCGGTCCAGCCGGCGGGGAAGAACACCAGCGTGCCGGCCTCGACCGGGATCTCTTCGCCGTCGTCATGGACATAGCTGCCACGGCCTGAGAGGAAATGGCAGAACTCGTCGGCGCCAAAGGTGACCTTGCGCGTACCCGGCGTGCATGACCACAGGCCGCATTCGCTCGATCCGTCCGGGTTCCGGGACAGGACCCTGCCCGAGGCGCGCGGCGAACCGGCGAGCGTGTTGCTGCCCGCGCCCCAGTCCTCCAGTTCCACGCTCGAGGCCTTCGGCCAGTACGGTGTCGGCATGTCGTCAAGCTCCGTGGTCAGGCCAGCATGTAGACGTTGCGCATGGTCTCATGCACGGTGCATTCACCCGTCCAGCCGGCAGGGAACATGACCACGGTCCCGGCGGAGATTTCTATCAGCTCAGCGACATCGGACCGGTAGGTCGCGCGGCCGGCGACGAAATGGCACAATTCATCGCGCGGGATGCTCAGGCGCCAGCGGCCTGGCGTGCACACCCAGATGCCGGATTCCGGCTGGTTGTTCGGGCCTTTGTGCACGAGCCTGCCGGTGGAGTGCGAAGCGCCTGACAGTGCGTCGGGTTGAGCGCCCCAGTCGGTGAGGTCGGTGCGGGTGGTGGCCTGGTAGAGGTGTGGGGCGGAGGAGGTCATGCGGACGCTCCTTTGCACGTGTCGAAGCAGTGCTCTACGGCGCCCCCCTCTGTCCTGCCGGCAATCTCCCCCTCAAGGGGGGAGATTGGCAGTTCCTGCGGCGGCGTTTTCCTTACGACCCTTGCGGTTGGCGAAAGCGGTGATGACAGCCAATC
This sequence comes from Mesorhizobium sp. M0088, assembly GCF_040322895.1. Taxonomy (NCBI): domain Bacteria; kingdom Pseudomonadati; phylum Pseudomonadota; class Alphaproteobacteria; order Hyphomicrobiales; family Phyllobacteriaceae; genus Mesorhizobium; species Mesorhizobium sp. M0088. The sequence continues at coordinate 4,376 of NZ_JAMYUI010000012.1, read as the reverse complement.
TCCCCCCTTGAGGGGGAGATTGCCGGCAGGCCAGAGGGGGGTGCCTTGGCTAGCCATTTCAAGCACCTCACTCACAGCAACCCCTCCAACAACCCGGCTGCTTTCTCCGGCCCGTTCTGCCCCTGCATCTGCGCCGATGTCTTCGCCAGCTTGGCTTTCATCGCCGGGTCGGTCAGGCAGGTTTCGATCTTGGCGATCAGCTCGGCATCGGTCCAGTCGTAGCGCGGCATGCCGAAGCCGTGGCCGGTTTCCTCGACGCGGGTGGCGTTGTCGTGGCCGTCCCAGACATAGGGCATGATGATCGCCGGCTTGCCGAAATAGAGGCACTCGGTGAAGGAGTTGTTGCCGCCATGGTGGATCACCGCATCGACCTGCGGGATGACCGAAGGCTGCGGGAACCAGCTCTCGACGATCACATTGCCGGGCACGTCCGTGTACTGGTCCTTGTAGCCGCCGACATTGACCAGAGCCCGGTAGCGCGTCTTGCCCAGCGTCGCGATAATGCGCTTCAACAGGTCGACATCGCCGGCGCCGAGGCTGCCGAAGGAGACATAGAGCAGCGGCCCGTCATTGTTTTTGGCGAATGTCGGCACCGTGTAGGGTTTCTCCTGCCGCACGCAGCCTTCCAGATACTGGAACTTTGCCGGGTCGAGCGGATGGCGGCGCTTGAACTTTGCCGCTTCGGGATAGAGCAGCAGGTTCAAATAGGGCGAGGCCTCGAAGAACTGGCCGATCGGATAAGGCGCCTCGTTGTTGGCGGCGAGGAAGGCGTTGAAGTCGTCATGGATCGGCTTGATCACCGCGTTGAAATGATCGCGGTAGCGCTGGTGACCGGCATGGTCGTTCTCGCCGCAGCCGGAGAGATGGGGCGGGATGTCCTCGTCGTCGATCTCGTTTTCCGAGCAGGAGATGACGCGCACCCAGGGTTTGCCGAACTGCTTGATGGCCGGAAACAGGATGACGTTGTCGACGCAGATCACATCCGGCTTGATGGCTGAGAGAACGCGCGGCAGATCCTTCTGCGCCCATTTGGCGCTGTCGACGATCGCCGTCCAGCAATCCTTGACGTAATTGTCGACCTGATCGTAAGGCGATTTGCGGAAGTTCGGGATGTGGCCGTTGATGAAATCCTCCCAGAATTTCGCCATCTGTTCGGGCGGCATCGGCTCCGACAGGTTCACCGGATGCGCCTCGAAACCGTAGCCCTTGTAGACATCGACAAAGCCGGGGTCGGACAGGAAAACGGCTTTGTGGCCGCGCGCCTCGACCGCCTGGGCGATGCCGACGGAATTGAGCGCCGGGCCGTAGGCCGCTTCTGGAAAAAACGCGATCGTCTTCTGCGCCATCAGGCTTCTCCTGTCATTCTGCGAAAATTCTGACATCGGCGGCGTCCCAGCCGAGTTCGACCTGGTCGCCCGACGCGACCGGCCGGCGGTCGGCGGCATCAGCGGTGACGCGCACCAGGAACGGCTTTGGCGACATGGGTGTGCGGACATGCAGCTGCAGGTCGAGCCCCTGATAGGCCAGCGCCTCGACCGTGCCGGTGGTGCGGTTGGCGGTCTGAGCCACCGGGAACAGCCGGATGCGCTCCGGCCGCACCGACGCGACAGCAGACGCACCGGGCGAGAGCTTTGCTGGAACCTTGCCTAGTACTCGAACGCCATTCGCGGCTACAACCCCATCGGCGGCGGCCTTGCCCGGCACGAAATTCATCACGCCGATGAAGTCGGCGACGAAACGGTCGGCCGGATGCTCATAGATCGCGTGCGGCGTGTCGCATTGCAGCAGTCTGCCGTCCTTGAGCACCGCCATGCGGTCGGCCATCACAAGGGATTCTTCCTGGTCGTGGGTGACGATGACGAAGGTGATGCCGACCTCGTGCTGCAGGCGCTTCAATTCCAGCTGCATGGCGCCGCGCAGTTTCTTGTCGAGCGCGCCAAGCGGCTCGTCGAGCAGCAGCAGGCGCGGCCGCTTGATCAGCGCGCGGGCGAGCGCGACGCGCTGCTTCTGGCCGCCCGACAGTTGCTCCGGCTTGCGGTCGGCGAAGGGGACCAGCTCGGTTGTCGCCAGGATGGCGTCGACGCGGGAGCGGATTTCCGACGCCGGCAAGCGCTCCATCTCCAAGCCGTAGGAGACGTTGGCGCGGACGCTCATATGCGGAAACAGCGCGTAGGACTGGAACATCAGATTGACCGGCCGCTTGTTGGGCGGGGTTTTGGCAATGTCGCGGCCGTCGAGCAGGATGCGCCCGTCATTGGGCGTCTCGAATCCGGCCAGCATCCGCAGCAGCGTGGTCTTGCCACAGCCGGACGGCCCGAGCAGCGCGAAGAACTCATTCTCGCGGATATCGAGCGAGATGCCGTCGACGGCCGTCACCCGGCCGAAATTCTTCGACACATGATCGATGGCCAGAAGCGTGCGGGGTTCGCTCATTGGCCTATGATCCCACGGTTGAGCCGCTGCGACAGGGTCAGCGCGGTGATCGAGACCGCCATGACGATGGTCGCCAGCGCGTTGATCTCCGGCGTGATGCCGAAGCGGATCATGGCGTAGATCTGCATCGGCAGCGTCGTCGAGGCGCGGCCGGCGCCGGCGGTGAAGAAGGCGATGATGAATTCGTCGACCGAGAGCGTGAAGGCGAGCAGGGCGCGGGCTATCCCCGAGGGCGCGATGACCGGCAATGTCACCCGCCGGAAGGTGGTGAGCGCGGAGGCGCCGAGATCGGCCGAGGCCTCGACGATCGACCAGTCGAAACTCTTCAGCCGGGCACGCACCACCGAGCAGACAAAGGCGAGGTTGAAGACGACATGGGCGAGGATGATCGTGTGCAGGCCCATGGTCAGGTTGAGCATGGAGAAGAACGACAGCAAAGCGATCGCCAGCACGATGTCGGGGATGATCATCGGCGCGAAGATCAGCGCTTCGAGGCCCTTGCCGTATTGCCGGCGCATCTCGATGCCGATCGCCAGCAGCGTGCCGAGCAATGTTGCGATTGCGGTCGACACCAGCGCCACGATCAGCGTGTTGAGCGCAGCGGAGAGGATCGCCGAATTGCCGGCCAGCGAGGCATACCATTTCAGCGAAAAGCCCGACCATGCCGTCGGCAGCCCGCCTTCGTTGAAGGACAGCGCGACCAGCACGGCTATCGGGATGTAGAGGAAGGCGAAGACCAGGCTCAGCACGAGCCAGAGCGTGCGCCGCGTGGCGGGGGAGCGCTCAGCCATCGGTGTCTCCGCCGGCTTGCGCGGCGTGGCCCGAGGCGCGATTGGCGGCCAGCGCCTGCGCCATCAGCACCAGAAGCATGATGGCGATCAGCGCCATCGCGAGCGCGGCGCCGAACGGCCAGTCGTTTGCGGTCAGGAACTGGTCGTAGACGAGGTTGCCGATCATCTGGAAGCGGCCGCCGCCGAGCAGGGCCGGGGTGACGAAATTGCCGATCGACAGCACGAAGACAAACACCGCGCCAGCGGCGATGCCGGGCACGGTCAGCGGCAGGATGACACGGCGGAATGTGGTGGCGGCGGAGGCGCCGAGGTCACGCGAGGCTTCGGCCAGTTCCGGGTTGAGGCGCGACAGTGGCGCGTAGCAGGCAAGGATGACGAAGGGGAGATAGTTGTAGACCAGACCGGCGATAACCGCGCCTTCCGTATAGAGCATCGATGGCGGCTCGCCGGTGTAGCCGAACCAGCGCAACAACTGCGTGATCAGGCCTTCGCGGTTGAGCAGCACGATCCACGCATAGGTGCGGATCAGGTAATTGGACCAGAACGGCAGCACGGCGAAGAACAGGAACACCGGCTGCCACCGGCGCGGGGCCGCTGCGATGGCGTAGGCGGCGGCATAGCCGATCACCACCGCGATCAGGGTGGCGGTGCCGGCGATGCGCGCCGAATTGAGGAAGATGCCGGCATAGAGCGGATCGAAGACCAGCCCGAAATTCTCCAGCGTGAAGGTGTATTCGATGCCGCCATAGATGCCGCGCCGGAAGAAGGCGAGCGCCAGCACCAGCGCGCATGGCACCACCATCAAGGCCGCGAGCCAGGCCAGTGCCGGGGCCATCAGGAGGGAGGAGCGGGAGGGGGTGTACTTCACGGAGGAGTGCCCCCCTCTGCCCTGCCAGCCTCTTCAAGGGCATCGAAATGATGTTCGGGCAGTTGCCCCCTCCCCCGGATTGCCAACCGAATTGCGAAGGGCAATTCGGGGCAATCCGACCTCTCCCCGAGGGGAGAGGTGGCCGTTGGCGCTACCGCCTTCCTCTTCTCCCCAGCGGGGAGAAGGTGGCCGCGACGCGGCCGGATGTGGGGGTGCTGCGCTGGAGATTGGCGACCGGCCACAACCCAGCCAATCTCCCCCCTTGCGGGGGATTTTGGCTGGGT